>NZ_DJGW01000091.1:6970-8766 GCF_002432845.1 Sphaerochaeta sp. UBA5836 | reverse complement strand
CTCATCACCTTCTTTGCAGGCCGTGGGGCGGTAATTCGTCTGGACCGCTACCGCCGCCAGCAGGAGCGCGACCAGAGTGAGCTTCGCTCGACCCGCGACCGGTTCGCCTCGATTATCAAGGGCTCGAATCTGGGCACCTGGGAGTGGAATATTGTAACCGGAACAATCCAGATCAACGACAACTGGGCGGCCCTGCTTGGCTACACGAAAGAAGAACTCGAGCCGGTCACCATCGAGACCTTCAAGCGGTTGACCGAACCTGAGGATTTTGAACGTTCCTTTTCGCAGCTTCAGCAACACTTCAGCGGTCAGCTCGACTTCTACTCCTGCGACGTCCGCATGCAGCACAAGGACGGTCACTGGGTCTGGATTCTCAATCGCGGGCAGGTGATAACCTGGGATGACCAACACAATCCCGTCATCATGACAGGCACCCATGCCGATATTTCCAAGCGGGTGGCCGACGCCCAGGCCTTGGCACGCAGCGAGGAAGAGAACCGTAAAATATTTGAGAGCATGAACCAAGGGTTTGCCTATTGCCAGATTCTCTTGGATGAGAACGGGGTTCCCAACGACTTCTGCATTCTGAGGGTCAATCAGAACTTTGAAGTACAGACGGGTCTTGAGAACAAGAACGCTGTCGGCAAGAGAATCACTGAAATTATCGATGTGGTGGAGCCGTATTGGTTCGAATACAATGGCAAGGTCGCCTTAACCGGGAAGTCAATGATCTTCGATGCGTACAATGCCGGCCTGGGCAGGCTCTTCAGGATCTCCTCGTTCAGTCCAGGATACAGCTATTTTGTGATGATCATCGACGACATCACCCACCAGAAAGAAACCGAGGCACAGCTCATTTATGAGAAGAACCTCTTTGAGACTACCCTGCTCTCCGTCGGTGACGGAGTAATAAGCACCGATGCACACGGCAATGTTCAATTCATGAACAAGGCAGCAGAGATACTTACCGGCTGGAATGCAGAGGAAGCGAAAGGAAGGCGATTCGAGGAAATCTTCAAGATCCTGTACGGCAAGGACCGATCGGCATGCCCCAATCCTGTAGAACAGGTTCTTGCTGTAAAGCATGCCATTGAACTGGAAGAGGACACCATCCTCATAGCCCGCGACGGCTTCGAACGGTACATTGATGACAGTGCTGCCCCCATCCTCGATGCCGAAATGAACATCACCGGAGTGGTGCTGGTCTTCCGCGACAGCACTGAGCAACGGAAAAAACAGCATGAGATTCTCTCGCTCAGCTTCACCGATCCCCTGACCACCCTGAACAACCGCCGGTACTACGACCAGGTCAAGCATGAAGTGGATTCAGAACCCTACTACCCCCTTACCTTGGTCGTTGCAGATGTGAACGGCCTGAAGCTGACCAATGACGCCTTCGGCCATGAGGCCGGGGACGAGCTGCTGCGCAAGGTTGCCGAGGTGATGCGCAAAACCTGCCGCGAGGACGACATCATCAGCCGCATCGGGGGTGATGAATTCGTCCTCCTGTTGCCGCAGACCGATGCCCTCCATGCCCAAGCCATCGTCAAACGCCTCAACACCGCTCTTGAGAAAGAGCATATCAAAGGCATCCAGGTCTCGGTCTCCTTCGGGTACGCAGTGAAGGAAGAGGGGGAGGACCAATTCGAGGACACCTTCAAGACAGCCGAGGATGTGATGTACCAAAACAAGCTCGCCAGCAGCCTGTCATTCAAGAAGCAGGTCATCTCCTCACTGCTTGAGCGCTTGTTCTCCCAAGACCCCACCCTCGAAGAGCATAGCCGCAAGGTGGCCGA
>NZ_DJGW01000091.1:6086-6897 GCF_002432845.1 Sphaerochaeta sp. UBA5836 | reverse complement strand
CGGCGATCATCAAGAAGTCAAGCTCGGAGATGACCCGCAGTGAAAACCTTGAGTTCAAGCGCCATGCCGAGATCGGGTACAACATCCTGCGCTCGGTTGGAGAGTATGCATCCTTCTCTGTGGCGGTACTGCATCACCACGAACGCTGGGACGGCAACGGCTACCCTCAAGGTTTGAAGCATGAGGCCATTCCCCAGGAGGCTCAGATTCTTGCCATTGCAAACACCTACGCCGATTTTGTCGGACCCAGGTTGCATGGGGGGAGCGTCAGCGAAGAGGAGGCGATTGCTGTGCTCAGAGAGCGCAAGAACACCCAGTTCAATCCTGACTTGATCGAAACCTTCATCACCAAGGTCCTCAACAAAGCTTGACTTTCTTTCCATCTGTCCTACGATAGGGTCATGCAAACCAACGAACAACTGATAACACTTTGCCAAGACCTGATCAAACACCCCAGTCTCTCAGGGTTCGAGAAAGAAGCGGCTTCCTTCATCCAAAAGACCATGCAGAGTCTCGCCTATGACGAGGTCTCCATCGATGCCTATGGCAGTGTCGTCGGCAGCATATTCGGCAGCCAGGAGGGACCGGCCGTCCTCATGGACGGTCATATCGATACCGTGGGTGTGGAGAATCCCAATCTGTGGAACCATGATCCTTTTGCAGGTCGGTTGACCGAGGGACGCATATACGGCAGAGGCAGCAGCGACATGAAAGGTGCACTCAGTGCAATGATGCTTGCTGCCTCAGAGTTCAAGAAGAAGACAGGCGGCAAGTTTCGAGGTTCACTCCATGTCTCGGCAACTGTGTGCGA
>NZ_DJGW01000091.1:0-6049 GCF_002432845.1 Sphaerochaeta sp. UBA5836 | reverse complement strand
ATGTTGTCATCGTGGGAGAAGCATCCTCGCTTGCGATCAAGCGCGGGCAACGGGGCCGTGCAGAAGTTGTGTTGCAAACCTTTGGAAAAAGCTGCCACTCCTCCAATCCCGACGAAGGGGTGAATGCTGTTACCGCCATGCTGACGTTACTGCCTGAGATTCTTGCCCTCAAAGCGCCGCATCATCCAGTACTCGGAGAGGGGATTCTGGTATTGACCGACATTGTCTCATCTCCCTACCCGGCTCTGTCCGTCGTGCCTGAGTCCTGCAAAGTCACCTTCGACCGGCGCCTGCTTGTGGGAGAGACCGAAAAATCCATCCTCGCCCCGATCCAACAAATCCTGGACAAGCATCCTGATATCAGAGCGACGGTTTCGGTGGCTGAAGGCAGCCTTACCTGTTATACCGGCAAGAGTATAACTGCAAAGCGGTTTTTCCCTGCATGGCTCCTCGATGAGGACCATCCATTGGTGCAGGCAGCCAAGGCCGCCCTGCCCTCCAGTCCTCTTTCCCACTACAGCTTCTGCACCAATGCAAGCCACTTTTGCGCAGAGGCCGGAATTCCCACCATAGGGTATGGACCTTCAGAGGAGTCGCTCGCCCACACGGTGGACGAATACATCAGCACAGCACAACTCTCACTGGCCTTGGATGGGTACCTCGCTCTTCTTGATCACCTGCTGGTGTGATGCAGTTCGCCCATATATCAAGCCGACTGCAGCCAGGAGGATGCCGCTTATGCTGAGAAGCAGCTGGATCGAGACCCTGTCCGCCAAGGGGCCGAAGATCAGGATGCCCAGCGGTATTGCACTTCCACTGAGTATCTGGACCATGGAAAAGACGCGACCCAGCTTGTCTTCATCGGTGGTCTCTTGAATCATGACAATTTCGGCGGTATTGAGGAAGGGAACAAATATGCCTCCCAGCCCCATGATGATGAGGTAGAGCAGAAAGGTGGGTGCAACGCCAAGCAAGGCAAAGCAGATGCCGAAGGCGACCAGCGAGTATGCAATTGCATGGACTTTGTTCTTGAACGTCCCCTTCAGCGACACCAAAAGACCACCGAACAAGGCTCCTCCTGTCCAGACCATCTCGTTGAGGGTGAGACGCCAGACTTCACTGCCGAAGGTGCGTTCGACCAGCAAGGGGGTAAGGATGGCTGCCGGGGTGATGAGAAAGAACGAGAAGCCGTAACAGATCAAGAGGTTGCGGAGAATCGGGTGTGAGAAAGTATAAGAAATACCTACCTTGATGTCCGCCACCACCGAATGTGTCAGTTCCGATTGCTTGGGCTTGGACACCTTGATGAAGCTGAAAACCAGGACGGCAAGGGTTGCCGTTACTACATCCAGGTAGAAGGTGGAGACCAAGCCAAAGAGGCCGAGCATCATTCCACCTACTGCAGGAGAGAGGAGCATGAGCGCAGAATTGATGCTCTGGTTGATACCTTGGATACGCATCAGGTGCTCCTCAGCAACCAATTGGGGTATGATTGCATTCACAGCCGGGCTCTGGACTCCACTTCCGATTGAGCGAATGACCGAGACTGCCAGTATTGCCCAGATTGACTCCAAGCCCAAAGAAAAGATAAGAGCCAAAACGAGGGTGGCGACTGCAATGAAGCTGTCGCTGAGCATGATCAGGATCTTGCGGCTGTGACGATCAGCCCACACCCCGCTGTAGAGGCTGATAAGCAAGTGGGGCACCATCTGTGCCAAGGTTGCCAACATGAGGTAGATACCCGAGGAGGTTTCCAAGGTGATATACCAGATGATGGCAAATCCGACTACCGAGGAGCCGAATATCGAGAGATTCTGACTGAGAAGAAAGAGGACCACACGCTTGGTAAACAACGGTGGTGCCTTCTGTTGTATGGTGTCTTGCATATATTCTCAACGTAAGGGTGAATACGGTGGTGTACCAGAGCTCTTACCGACGTCCTCACTGTAGCGATTGACCCGCATCCTGTCCAGAGCACAAGCGGTTGCGTCCCTCATCCTTTGCTTGGTACAGCAGCGTATCAGCAAGGCGGTACAATTGGTCGAAGGATTCTGTTCGTGCCGATGCCAACCCCATCGAGATGGTAACGTGTAATTCCAATTCTTCATGAACAAATAAGTGCTGTGCAACCAGCTTCCTGAACTCCTCTGCGCGAAGACGGGCTTGCTTAGTGTCTATACTGGATGAGAATACCGCAAATTCCTCCCCGCCAAAGCGTCCTGTGATGCTCTTTGGTTCAGTCCATCGGGTGAGCAGGGCTCCCAATTCCGATAGTACAAGGTCCCCGGCCCGATGGCCGTACGTGTCGTTGATCTTCTTGAAGTGGTCGATATCGAAATAGAGGAGATGAGAAGCCTCTGTTGCACAGGCAAGCTCAACTTCTACGCGATCGATGAAGGTCTGGCGGTTGTAAAGGCCTGTCAGGCCATCTTTCTCTGCCCATTCGGTCAACAACAATCGTTGTTCCTCGAGTATGGTGATGTCCTTGAGGAGGGTCACCGACCCAACCGGTTCCATGCGCTTATTGGTAATGGGGAATAGGTCGGCATGGAAGAATCGATCTTTGAACTGTATGGCGAAGTTAGTCTGTTTGCCCTTCAACACCAACGCATACCAGTGGCTGTAGGTATGCTTCAAATGCTCCTCAAGTTCAGAAAGGTTGCTTTCCAGCATTGTACGTGCTGCAGGATTGGCATCGACCACCTTGGCATCGGAAGTACATACAACAATCCCGTCACCGAGAAACCGAAACGTATGTTCATAGGCAAGGGGCGTAAGCTTGAGCAGGTTGAATCGGTTGATGCCAAGCAGCATGAAAAAGCCGGAGAGGGCGAATACACCGGAAATCGGCACCGATTGTAAGAATTGTTCACCGCTTACCACCTTTATGCATGCATATACCAAGGAAACCACAATACCGAGCAGTACACTGTAAACTTGCATTCTTGTTGCCCTAAGTGAATTGAAAGCGGCAATGATGGTCAGCACCAAGGCAAACAGCATCAACAAGAAATTGCCTGTGATCAGGAACTTCCCGAATGTGGATAATGCAACCACTACCGCCTGGTACGGTTCGCTGCGGGAAAGCGTGATCGAGATACGCACCCAACGGTGGAGAAAGTCAGTGAGAATGAGGAGCACGGCAATGAATTGATAGGTATAGGCGATACGGGCGATGAGCACCCGATGGCTGCGTAGATACTCGGTATAGGCAAGGATGAACATCAAGGTTGCCACCGGAGTCATAAACACCCCGATTTGGGTCACATTTCTCCAAAACACCTTCATTTCAAAGGTGTCGCTCAGCATCTCGGCAAAGGAGCTGACCGCCCAGAGTATCATGAACAGCGATGCGATAGAGAGTTCGGTGGCAGCTTGTTTATCGCACCTCCTATTGGCGTACGAAACCCATCACTGCAATTGATGTCAAATTAATGAAGATTACAGGAAAGTCAATCATATGTCATAGGGTACAATAGGATTCATCCGGAAGGAAATAGAAAAATATGCTTCTTCAGGTTTTTATGCTCTCGAAATCCTTGTAATTGCCTCCATCTCATCACCGACAAAGAAAATATCGCTGCCGCTGTTGCTCTCGCGGATAAAGTCTCTCAGGCTCTTGCTCGTATACACCGAAAAATCCCCGATAATGGCCAGTTTCGTCTGGTAATTGACGAACTTTTGCAGAATATCACCGGCCAGACGAGTCTTCAGGTCGAAGAACCGCTCGTCAATGGCACTGCTGTCAAGAATGAGCCTACGCGCCCCACTCTGATAGTAGACGCTGGCCATGAGGTCCAAGGCCGAGTCTACATCGAAGATGAGAATCGAATCACTTGTCACCCGGGCGATGGGGACACTCGTATGCTGGATCACCTGTATGTTCATGACACCCTCCTCATCCATTTGTACGTACCGAGGGCAGGGTTGGATTGTTATGTCGGAGAAGCGAATGGGAAGACCAACGCTGGTATAAAAATTCGGTCCGTTCTGCAGATGGAAATGCAGATGCGGTTCGGTGGAGTTTCCACTGTTCCCGCATCGTGCCAGCTTCTGTCCTCGAACCACCCTTTCACCGGCCTTGACCAACATGCTGTCCTTCTTCAAATGGGCCATAAGACTGTATTGCTCCTCTGCATGCTTTACTATCACATAGTTGCCTGCAATGTGGTTTGAACGGTTGAAATACCTACCCTTTCCCAATATAAGGCTATCGTTTGAGCGGTTGTTCACCTTCACCACCACCCCGCCTGCAGGAGACAGAATCGCCTTGTCGTAGCAGTAGCAGCTTCCTACCTCCCGTTCATTCCCTGAACAGGAACGTCCACTCTCCATTTGCAAAAAGTCGTAGGCATAGCGTTGGACGGGAGTATTCTGCAAGTGTGAGTAGGCTTGGGTGAAACATCCATTGAACACGGCCCACGCCTCTTCAAAGGGGAGGCTATACGTTACCTTGCTGGTACGAGTCTCTACCGAAGGGAGGTTGTTCTTGTATCGCCTCTTGATTACAAGCATGCCCTACAGCAGTGCAATCGACCCAAAAAACACCGATGCATTGAGGGCAATCTCCACTACAACAAACAGGACAAACAGCGTAAGGTAGGAGAACAGGACATAGTCACTGAACAAGGAGAGTATGTAGGAAAGAAGGCCTATATACTTGGCCCATTTGCTGAACACAGAGAGCTTGTAAAGAAACATATCGGTATCCTTTTTCAATACAATACCGTGTCACTTCGAGTATGAGAAGAGTTCTGCCTACCGAGCAAACGCATACAGCATCAGATAATCATCACCCTTCTCCTCGAGGATGGTGAATCCAACGCGTTTGTAGAGGTCCACTGCAGGATTTCCCTTCTGAACCGAGAGGGAGACCTGACTGTATCCCTTTGACTGAAGCAGATCCAGCAACTTTATAAGCAATGCAGTACCGATGCCCTTCCCGCGAAATTCCTTCTGTACAGAAATGGCAAGCTCGGGGGTATGCTCATCCACATAGCCGTACCCTTTTAGGGGGCTTGAAAGCACTCTTGCCCAGACGGCTCCCAGAAGCATTCCCTCCTGTTCGGCAACAAGACAGTAGTCATGCGCCCTTCCAAAGTCCTGATAGTAATTTTGGAGGGAAGGCTCGAGCAGGACCGACGGAGGAGGAGGTGCTTCTCCTGATGGGACAAAGATTGCATCGTAGAGAAACTCCTCAAGCATGGAATACTCTTCTCGCTTGAGCGGCCTAAGGTTGTACTGCATAGAAAGCTCCCTCTTTGGTTTCATAGCTCCACCATGCCATCTCGGCGATCGTATCATAGGGGATGGGCTTGTAGACACCCAGCCGATATGGATGCTGCTGCCCCCTTTCCAATGAGTGAGCATACTCCAGGGACATGCTGTGTTCAGCCTCGGAAATTGATGCGTTGATGACCCGATGCTTTTGCAAATATCCTTGCCGACCCCCGCCTGATATCGAAAGGAACTACTACATAGGCTCCGTCTTGGTCCGGCACTTTCTGGATAACGGCATCAAAGCTGTACATATGCTTCCTCCCAATGGTTAGGCCGGCTTGATCAGCTGATGCTCCCAAAGCGTCTCAAAGGTATTGGCCGCCCCGCCATGCTCGACGATTTTTCCATCCACCATTCGGTCGATGTCGACTCCGGTAAAGCTCAGTGTCCTGCCTGATGGTTTTATGCCAATCCACTCACCCTCATGCTTTGCCTGCATAATGAATTCAGAGATGACATACTCCCCGTCACAGTGTTGACGAATGATGTGCATGGAGTAGTCGGGATAGGTAACTCTGATTGCCTGAAGGTGCTCTTTCATTCCGGCAAGTCCACAGGGATACTCTGTTTCTCCCACGCGTACCGTACAGGTATCAGCTATATAGTCGTCCAACCTATGAAGTAGATTTTGTGAAACCACCACTTCATAGAAGTACCGTATCCTTTCTTTCTGTTCTTCTGCTGTCATGATGAAACCCTCTCCTTGTCGAAGAGTCTACACTGCAGCAGAGTGACAATCCAGACCCAGCCTGACAGAAGAAAAAATCAT
>NZ_DJGW01000108.1:28117-28310 GCF_002432845.1 Sphaerochaeta sp. UBA5836 | reverse complement strand
CTTTACCATGAAAAAGCCGCAGATAAAAAGAGGGTAAAAACCCTCTTGACTAAACCAAACACCATTGGCTATAGTGCAAGAGTTGTTACGGCGGCATAGCTCAGTTGGTAGAGCAAACGGCTCATATCCGTTCGGTCAGGGGTCCAAGTCCCTTTGCCGCTAATCAGAAAGCCTCCTTGGAATTCCAAGGAGG
>NZ_DJGW01000108.1:23495-28089 GCF_002432845.1 Sphaerochaeta sp. UBA5836 | reverse complement strand
TTCTCTTTCTCAAGCCAGATATCCAAGCCAGCGGTTCTGCCTTTGGATCATCACATCGACCAATTCAGCCAGATTCCTGACTGAATGCACCATCGGACATGCGTGAAGAGCCTGAATGACATACTCCTTTTTCTTCTGGATGACGGCTTCTGCAGTCAAGTCGTACACTCCGCAGTAGGAGCGGAGCAGGGATGCAAAGCCCTTGGGATAGGAATCGAAAGCAATACCCTTCAAGCCCTTGGCATAGACGCGTGCAGGAACTTCCACGGCGACCCAGGGAGGCAGCTCCTTGATGAGGTTGTTGTTCATGATATTGACGGCAATCTCCTCATAGCCGCTGTTATCCAAAATGCCTTCCAAGATATAGACCAGACGCTCGTGCACCGTAAGCTCGATAAAGGCCTTCGTCCTGGCAAGCATCATCCGATACAGGCTGTAGAAATCCTTGATCCCCTTGTGGTCTGCAATGTCGGACGCCCAACCGATGTATTCACCCAAATGACTGTCCACGGTGATCGGCAGCAACTTGTAGGTTTGCAGGATGTGGGCGAACAGAGTCCGGTCGGCCCAGGCTTTTTTGCTTGTCATGCCCGGAGGCAGAGCGCGCGAGGTGGAGCCTTCGGTATCGAATTCGGCTTGATGCTCCAAACCATACGCAAGGATATCGGAGTAACCGGGCTCCTTCTCAAAGAATGCCGGGGCTTTTGCAAGAATATCGGGATAGGCGTCCTTTCCTGAATCACGGTAGTGTGCCTCAAGCAGGACACTGAAGTGGTTCAGCCCTGCACTGCGCAGCTCAAGATTGGAGAAGCTCGTGTTGAGAATCGACGGGAGATATCGTTCAAGACTTGCGATTTCATGGCACATGCCTACAAACTTCAACTGTGGATGCTTTCTGAGAACAGTCGTGGTAATGGCAGTCATGGGATTTGAATAGTTGAAGACCCAGGCATCAGGACACAGGTCGACGACATCGTCGCAAATATCCATGATCGGGGGAGTTGTTCTCAGTGAGTGAAAGATTCCGCCGGGGCCGCCGTTCTCACCATACACCTGATTGATCCCATACTGCTGGGGGAGCGTCCAATCCTCATCCCAGAGAGCGAAACGATCGCCAACCTCGATGGATATCACCACGACATCACAGCCCTGCAACGCTTGCCTGCGGTCGGTGGTAGCTTGTACGGTGAAGGGTAGCTGGTGTTCCTTGATAAAAACAGACGCCTTAGCATACACATCCGAGAGCGCCTTCTCATTGATGTCCACAAGCCAAATCTTGCTGCCTGAGAGCTTTTTGCTCTGCATGAGATCACCGAGCGTACCCAAGCCAAACTGAGCGCTTCCAGCTCCAATGAGTACAATTTGCATTCTGTTCAATCTCCTCTTGTAGTACTATAGTATGGTTTTCCCAATCACGAAAGCCTATACTGCTGCCATGAGAATCTTCTATGCGCTTACCTTTGATGAGAAGACGCTGGACACAATTTGTGCCATCCAGGACAGCATCGAAGTGCTGCTTGACAAGGGTCGAAGAACCGCCCGGCCCAATCTGCACCTTACACTGAGTTTTTTGGGCGAGCAGGATCCTCTCTTGCTGCCTCTTTTCAAAGAGGTATTGGATAGGCTTCCCGGCAACCCGATTTGCCTGCAGTTTACGCATCTCGGACACTTTGACAAGGCTGGAGGAAGCATCATTTGGCTGGGAATGAAACACAATACCGACATTCAGGCAATCCAGGAGATATTGGTCAAGGACCTCAGGCGCAACGGCATCAGTTTCTCCGATACTCCGTTTAACGCCCATGTGACCCTGTTTCGCAATGCCCGCATTGCAGAACTTCCTTTTTTGTCGGCCTTCCGCGGCAACGCACAGGCATTGCACCTGATGCACTCCCATCAGGTCCATTCAGTTCTCACCTATACGCCTCTGGCTTCTAACTTTTTATCAGAAAACTAGTTGGATTTGGCTTCATTGCATCGATTTTGTTTGTATGCTATGGTCAGGCCATGGATACCTATGTAGAGCAGAATGCACAAGCCTGGGATTGGGAGGTCGGTCGCCGCAATATCTGGACCGATGGTTGCACACAAGAGCAGATCGAGAAGGCACGCAAAGGAGAACTCGATATGGTCCTCTCCCCATTCAAGAAAGTGCCCTCATCCTGGGTCGCCGACATCAAAGGCAAACGCGTCTTGGCATTGGCATCGGGAGGCGGGCAGCAGGCTGTATTGCTGAGCCTTGCCGGAGCAGAGGTGACCGTATTCGATATATCCAGGAAGCAGCTTGCCCAGGATGCCTCCTTTGCAGAAAAACTCGGCCTGTCACTTACGTTGGTGCGTGGAGACATGAGGGACCTTTCGTGTTTCGATGATGCAGCATTCGACATGATTTTCAATCCAACCTCATCCTGTTTCATCGATGATGTAAAGGCCATGTACAGACACTGCTACCGGATTCTGAAAAAGGGGGGCAGTTTTCTCACCTCGATAACCAATCCTGTTCTGTATATGTTTGACGAGAAACGCGCCATGAAGAACAAGCTTCGCGTCAAATACACCCTTCCCTACTCCGATTTGACCAGCCTCGGCAGCAAAGAGCTGCAAAAACGAATGAAACAACACGATACGGTGGAGTTCAGTCATACCTTGGAGGATCTTTTGGGCGGAGTGACCGATTGCGGTTTCTGTATCACCGACCTCTATACCGATACCGCAGGGTGCATGATGATGGATAGCTTCATCCATGACTGCTACATTGCCATCAGAGCACGGAAAACCTGAGAAAAGCTTGTTGCTTGGCCGTCAAGCTGTGTATACTGGTTATATGGAAAACTATTTCGCACGACTATTGTTGACCAGCGAGCTTGATGATCCGATCTACTTTGCCAAGATCCATCAGCAGATTGCTGATCTTGAGAAGCAGCGCATCGCCCATTTCAATGTCCATGGGCCGATGAATGCCGAGTATGTCGTACTGATGAGTGAATTGAATATGGCGTATCTGCAAGCTCGGGACACCTCCAGCGAGTTGGAGATCGCCCAGCAGATTTATCAGACCAGCCAAAACCTCTATGGTGATGAAGACGAACGAACCTTGGAGGCCTTGATTGCCTTGGGACTCTCCTACCTTGACGATGGGCAGAGTGAGATGGCGCAGGGCATCGCTACATCCCTGCTTTCGTTGAACTGGTCCGAGGAGAACGGGCCCGCTTATGACCTGTATATCGATGTACTCTGTTTCCAGGCTGACATCCAGCACAACAAGGAACTGTATCCCCAGGAATTGGTTATCAGAAAACATGTCTTCTCCCTGCTTGAGGAGTTGTCGGGATCGGTCTCCAGCCAGGCGATCATGGCGCGGTGCGCCCTCGCCTTCTGTTTGGAGAAAATGAAACGGTACAAGCAAGCACTCGATCACTATCAGGTTGTTCGCTCATACTTGGACAGTGATGAACAGTTTGCCACCGAGGCTGAAAAAATCGGGCTTTTGGTGCATATCGGGCGCTGTTACCGCAAACTGGGGAATTTTGATGATGCGGTGGTTCTCTATCACTGGGCTCACAAGCAGGCTGACAAACTCTTCGGGCCCGCCTCTTCCTTGGCCCAGAAAATGAAAAAACTCGTCGGGGTCATCGACGGGGTAAACCAATAATTCCTACTACTATCATAGGTATTGACCAAATTCCTCTGTTTGTGTACTACTTAAGCCGTGTCAGACGAACGTATGATACGCTTTGCAGCGCCAAATCTTGCATCGCTGAAGGTGGGCAGCCTTATCAGATGCAGGACTACCGATTTCGATGGATTGCTGCAAGCTGTAACACAATGGAATGCCAGACTGAATCCCAAGGGAGTGGAAGAGACCCTTATGCAACAAAAAGGATGAATTTTTGCTGTATGTCCATCGTCCGAAGCTTTTGGAGCAGCTGATGTTCCAAGCAGAGGTACTGACGTTGGGGTACCCGCGGTGCCCCCTTGCAAAAAAGCAACTCGAGGAATTGACGGTACGAAGGATGACGATATGAAAAAAATTGCAGTGGTATATTATAGCGGCACCGGCAATACGGAAGCGTTGGCGGATGCTGTGGTCGAGGGTGTACGGGAAGCTGGAGCCTCAGCTGCCGTCATCAGCGCCGGAATGTTCTCTGCCGATATGTTGGACAGCTTCGATGCTTTTGCCTTCGGCTGTCCTGCCATGGGCAGCGAAGGACTCGAGGACGAGGTCTTTGAGCCGATGTTCGACTCATTGCTGGAGCATCTTGGAGGAAGGAAGGTCGGGCTGTTCGGCTCCTACGGCTGGGGGGACGGCGAATGGATGAGCCAATGGAAGGAGACAACCATGCAAAGCGGTGCAGTGCTCGTTTCTGAACCGGTCATTGCGCTGGATACCCCCGATCAGGAGGCACGGGGGAAGGCCAAGGCCCTCGGTTCAGCGCTTGCACGCTAGGCCCATCAAAAAATAGACAAGCTTGGCGGCTGTATAACTTGGATGGTGGAGCTGATTGGGTGCAAGCTCCACTACATCCATGCCGATGATCGTCCTCCCTTCGGTCAAGCTTTCCAGCAGCGTTATTGCATCCCACCAGAACAAGCC
>NZ_DJGW01000108.1:18396-23399 GCF_002432845.1 Sphaerochaeta sp. UBA5836 | reverse complement strand
CGATACAGCGTGGATGCATCGTAGTATCCCACCCGGTACTGCTCTCTTGCCGCAAGATCTTCCTCACTGTAGTTTCTGATACCCACCTGAAACAGGGGGATGCCTGCTTCAACCACCCTGCGCATGACACAGGCATGGCTGAGCTTGCTCCCTTCATAGGTGTCACGCAGATCCATGTGGGCGTCAAATTGAAGAACCCCGACTTCTCCGCAGTCAAGAAGCAGGTCAATGGCTGCATTGGTCACCGAATGCTCGCCTCCCAGCAGAACAGGGGTGGCGTTGCAGCGCATGGCGTACTGCATTGCGTTGCCGGCAAGCTTGATTGCGTGTACAAGACCGCCGTTTACGGGAATCGGGTCTGTGGTATGGATGCCCAGGCTTCCAGGATTCCCGTACCCCTCCACCAGTCTTTCAAGTTGGCCGGAGGCCTCGATGATGGCCTTCGGCCCTTCTTTTGTCCCTCCCATGTAGGAGACAGTCTCCTCCAAGGGGAACGGTATGACATGAAATGCAGAGTGTTGGGGTTCTGCGTTGGGAAACTCTGAATCCAAGAACCAATGCTGCATCGGGACCTCCTAGGAAAGCCGTCTTTGGTAGTCATCAAAGCCAAAGGATTTCACAACCTGGTACAGGCCGTCACGAACGATGGCTATGTCGGGAAGTGCAATCCCGTTGAACATGGTTGTCTTGACCATGGTGTAATGCATCATATCACAGAGCAGAAGCATGTCCCCTACTTTGGGAGGCTTCTCGAAGTGATAGGAACCGACCCAATCCCCTGCAAGGCAGCTGCATCCGCCGAGCCTGTAGCCACCCTTTTGCGTCAGCTGAGCCCCAACAACCTTTGGTGCATACGGCATCTCAAGGCAGTCGGGCATATGCGATGCAAATGAAGAGTCGAGCATCAAGGTGGTGATTCCCCGATTATGCACGATGTCAAGAATCCGGGTGGCCAAATAGCCGGTCTCCCACACAAAGGCGGCTCCGGGTTCCACGAAGAGCTGGATGTGGGGATGGCGTAGATTGAACGAGGAGAGCACCGCCTTGAACAGTTCCAGATCATAGCCTTTACGGGTGACCAGATGTCCTCCTCCGAGATTGAGCCAGGATATGGAGGAGAGCAAATGCCCGTAATGGTGCTCGATCGAGTGCAAGGTACGTTCAAGTTCGCGTGCTCCGCTTTCACACAGGTTGTGCACATGCAACCCTGTTATTCCTTGAGGCAGAACTGCAAGGTCCTCGGGCAGGACCCCGAGGCGCGATCCTTCGGCGCAAGGGTCGTACAGCGCTGTCTCCACTGTTGAGTACAAAGGGTTGATCCTCAGGCCTTTTTCGGCATTCGGACAATCGTTCTTGTGTTTCTCATACTGCGACAGGGAGTTGAACGTAATATGCTTGGCCAAAGCCGCAATCGTTGCAAACTCCCGGTCCTGATAGACCGGAGCGTAGGCATGGACTTCAGTGAAGTACGGTGAGGCAAGCAGTGCCTCATTCAGTGATGATGCAGTCGCCCCGCATGCAGTCTCTGCAAGTTCGGCAAAAACAGCATGCATGGCAAAGCCCTTGAGAGCGAACAAAAATTTCACCGGAACCTGCCGGTGCAGGTCCTTGATCAGCTGAAGGTTCCTGGTAAAACGCTCATAGTCCAGTACGAATGCCGGAGTATGCAGGATTTGGTTGGTGTCGAACATCGCCCCTACTTTCCAAAGGCAAGCTTGCCATCGACGACGACTTCCCAGGGAAGTCCAAGCGGTCCCAGCTCGGAGAGGAACGGATCGGGATCGAACTGCTCCATGTTCCACACACCCGGCTTCTTCCAGATGCCCCTTGCAATCAGGCTGGTTCCCAGGGCGGCTGGGACACCGGTGGTATAGGAGACCGCCTGGGCTTTGGCATCCTGATAAGCCATCTGGTGACTGCAGTTGTTGAATATGTACAGTGTTCGTTCCTTCCCATCCTTCAGGCCTCGTATCTGGCAGCCGATCGACGTCTGGCCTTGATAGTTCGGCCCTAAGGAAGAGGGTTCGGGGAGCAAAGCCTTCAGGAACTGCAGAGGCTGTATTTCCATGCCTTGGTAGTTGACCGGCTTGATGCTGGTCATTCCAACCTCTTCGAGGACCCTGAGGAAAGTGAGGTATTGCTGGCTGAATGTCATCCAGAACCGGGCTCGTTTGAGTGTCGGAAAGTGCCTTACCAGCGACTCGAGCTCTTCGTGGAAGAGCAGATAGCTCTCCTTGGAACCAATCCGGGGATAATCGACGTTCTGATGAATCTCCAAAGGTTCCATCCTCTTCCACTCTCCCATCTCATAGTAACGGCCCGGCTGGGTGATTTCACGGATATTGATCTCCGGATTGAAGTTTGTGGCAAAACTCTTTCCATGATCGCCTGCATTGCAATCGACAATGTCCAGATAGTGCATCTCATCGAAGTAGTGCTTGTTTGCATAGGCGGTGAACACATTGGTCACCCCAGGATCGAAGCCGCTGCCCAGCAAAGCTGTCAAGCCTGCCTTCTCATACCTTTCATGAAACGCCCACTGCCAAGAGTACTCAAAATGAGCCTCATCCCTGGGTTCATAGTTTGCGGTGTCCACATAATGCACCCCGCAGCGAAGGCATGCCTCCATGATGGTCAAATCCTGATAAGGCAGTGCTACATTGAGGACCAAGTCCGCCTTGAACTCCCCTATCATGCGAACCAGTGCATCGACATCGTCCGCGTCGACAGAGGCGGTACGAACGGGTACCGGCCCGGCTTCCCCGGCTATGGCGTCACACTTTTCCTTGGTTCTGCTTGCAAGCAGAATTTCTTCGTAGATTTCTTCCATCCGGGCTGACTTGCGAACGGCCACATTGCCTACACCACCGGCCCCGATGATCATCAAGCGCTTCTTCTGCATCACTTACTCCTCTTGGTCTGTTTCGTAATAGGTGTAACCCCTCAAGCCTGCTGTATAGGCCGAGATGATTTTTCTTCGTTCCTGAACGGTGATCCGCCCTTCCTGGACGGCCTTCTCAGCTTTGGTTCGGATCATGGCCTCCAGACGTTTGGGTTCATACTCGACATAGCTCAGCACATCAGCAACCGTATCCCCTTCCAGTTCGTTGTGAAGGCTGAACGAGCCATCCTCATAGGTGATGGAGACTACGTTGGTATCACCAAACAGGTTGTGCAGATCCCCAAGCGTCTCCTGATAGGCTCCCACCAAAAAGACTCCGAGGATATAGTCCTCATCCTCACGGGGAGTATGGAGGGCCAAGGTGTCACTCACCCCCTTTGAAGTGACGAACCTGTCAATCTTTCCTTCACTGTCGCAGGTGATGTCGGACAGTACTGCTTTTCGGTCAGGTTTCGTATGCAGGTAATGAATCGGCATGATGGGAAACAGCTGGTCGATCGCCCACACATCGGGAAGCGACTGGAACAAGCTGAAATTCCCATAGTAGATATCCGAGAGCTGATGCTCCAGCTTCTGGATCTCAGCAGCATGGATATCACCATACTTTTGCTGAATCTCAGCAACAATGGACCAGTACACATGCTCGGCTGCCGCCCGCTCGCGCATATTGACCTTGCCGTACAAAAACTTGTTGCGAATCTCCTCACGATAGTAGTTCAAGTCGTTCAGACACTCCTGGGCATTTTTTTCGGTGAGCATGGTTCTTACATAGAGCAGGTTCTCCAAAGCAGGCATCAAATCCTCGTCGTAGACAACCTCTTCTCCGGTTTTTCCATCCCAGAACACATTGGTATCGAGGACATTCATCAGCAAGACCGAATAATAGGAGACCAGCGCCCTGCCCGACTCGCTGATGATGGTGGGATGGCTGATTTTCTCTTCCTTGCAAATGGTCATGATCTCTTCAACTACGTCGTCGCAATACTCCTTGGTGGAGTAGTTTCTGCTGTTGGAGCTGTCGGAGTGGCTTCCGTCATAGTCAATGGCCAACCCGCCTCCGATATCCAAGAGACCCATAGGGGCGCCTTCCTGAACCAAGCCGGCATAGAATCGTGCCGCCTCGGTCGCTCCAACACGAATGTCGTGAATGTTGGGAATCTGACTGCCCAAATGGTAATGCAACAACTTGAGGCAGTCGAGCATCTTCTCCTTGCGAAGCCGCTCGACCACTTGGATGACCTGGGTTGTATTGAGCCCGAAGACGCTGCGGTCTCCTCCGCTGTCAGTCCAATGCCCGCTTGCCATCGTGGAGGGTTTCATCCTCAGTCCGATGTTCGGCTTGATGCCCAAGGCGCGCGAGCGCTGTAAAATGATTCCTACCTCACCCGGCATTTCCACGACCAGGACAGTCTTGATGCCCAAAAGCAGGCCTTTGAGGGCCAGGTCGATGTACTCCTCATCCTTGTATCCGTTGCAAATGATATAGGCTTCGGGATCATCGATATGTGCCAGGGCGATGATGAGCTCAGCCTTGCTGCCGGTTTCCAGGCCGTGATGGTACTGTTGCCCATATTTGCAGATCTCCTCAACAACCTGTTGTTGTTGGTTGACCTTTATCGGATAGACTCCCCGGTAGGTACCTTGGTAGCCGGCATCCTTGATTGCTGTCAAGAAACTCTCATTGATGTGCTGAATTCGATCATCCAGGATATTTGAAAAGCGCAGGAGAATCGGAAGCTTGAGTCCCCGTTCCTGCAAGCCTTTGGCGATGGAAAGCAGGCTGATGGAGGATTGCGGCGACCTGTCCTTCAGACTGACTTCCACTTCACCTGCATCCGATATATGAAAATAGCCGTTCCCCCAATCATTGATGCGGTACAGCTTCTCTGCGTCTTCAATAGTCCAGTTGTGCATAGGCTCTCCCTCTTGATGGTATTCTTACACAGTTTAGCAGAAAAAGGGAGGGATGGACACAGAGCCTACCACTTCACTGGGAGTGATGAGCCAAGCAGGGTCGAAGACGAAGAGAATTTGCATTTTTGTATTCATATATCTTTTAGATATAATACATTTATAGAAGATAGTACCTACTTATCGCAAA
>NZ_DJGW01000108.1:0-18388 GCF_002432845.1 Sphaerochaeta sp. UBA5836 | reverse complement strand
CAAATGGTTTCGTTTGCTGCACCACTTGACAAAAATACAAATCGGGTGAATTATCTTATTGATATCATTATGATATCTTTATGAATCACATCGGAGGAGTTCGTATGAATGAACTTGTGTATTCCCAAGAGAAAGTATTGACCAAGGTGGCCAACGGCCTGGCTTTCCTGTTGATCAACACTGCCCTGATCATCGCCTGTCTTTTTCTCTTCATCTTCGGCTTGGTCGCCGACATGTCTTCTCTTGTGCGCGTCCTTGTGCTCTTGGCAAGCTCATTGTATGGCTTCATCGTCGGCCCGGTTTTGTATGCGGGACTGAAAATCATAAAGCCGAACGAAGCCTTGGTGCTTACGTTGTTCGGAAAATACTACGGCACCCTGAAACAAGAAGGATTTTTCTGGGTCAATCCGTTTGTCAGTGCTGTGAATCCAATCACCAATACACCTGCATCAACTGCGAAACCTGAAACCAAGATTGAATCAGCAAAGACGCCAACGACCCATACCGTCCAATTCCCCAAGAAGAAAATCTCGCTGAAGGCGATGACGCTGAACAATGACAAACAGAAAGTAAACGATTCACTAGGCAACCCCATCATCATCGGCGTCGTGGTGATTTGGAAGGTTGTCGATACTGCAAAAGCTGTGTTCAGTGTCGACAACTATGTGGAGTACCTCTCCATCCAGTGTGATTCCGCCCTGCGCAATGTCGTGCGCCTGTTTCCCTATGATTCAGAAGATGATGAAAAGTCGCTTCGCGGCAGCAGCAGGGAAGTGGCTCAGGATTTGCAGAAGGAACTTCAGTCTAAGGTTGAGGGTGCAGGATTGCAGGTCATCGAGACAAGAATCACCCATCTCTCCTATGCACCTGAAATTGCTGCAGCCATGTTACAACGCCAACAGGCATCCGCCATCATAGCTGCACGGCAGAAAATAGTTGAAGGTGCTGTAGGCATGGTCGAGATGGCCCTTGATCAGTTGAACAAGAATGGCGTGGTGACTTTGGACGAGGAGAGGAAGGCTTCCATGGTGAGCAATCTCATGGTGGTTCTCTGTGGCAACCGTGATGTCCAACCGATAGTGAACAGCGGCTCTCTCTACTAAGCGAACGAGAACGTATGGATGCAAAGGATAAAGCCAAGAAACAAGTATTGCTGCGCCTATCGTCATCGCTTTGGGAAGAGCTGGCCCGATGGGCCGATGATGATTTTCGCTCGATCAACGGCCAGATTGAATACCTGCTGACCGATGCCGTCCGCAAGCGAAGGAACAAGGCATTTAAAGAGGAAGATGCAGAATTGTAGCCACATATCCAGCACCAAAAGCATACAAATGGGGTGACACGCATGCCACCCCGAATAAATCTGTTCTTATTTGATCACGCCCTGCTTTTTGAGCTCATCGATGTTCAACGACTTTGCATACGGTACTTCCAGTTTTCCCTCGTTGACCATCTTGATCACCTGATCGCGGTACGGCGATGAAAGATTCACCCCGACAATCTTCCAGTTGTTGTCGACCTTGGGTACAATGGTTCCCTGTGCCTTGATGTACTCAACCAGCATATCACGGATGGAATTGGGACTCTCCCACTCCTTCGTTCCCGATACCAGCTTCTGCGCCTTCAGTGCGGATGAGTAACGGTAGTTGTTCACCGCCAGCGTAAGCCGTTGGTCGTCGGCAAGCGGTTTCCCCTTGAACATGACATTGCGGATTCGGCTCCCGACCGGTTTGGACAGGTCGATCTCATAGTCGACACCGGCAAACATATCGTACAGGTACCCGGGTTTTTCCGGATTGAAGCTGATCGAGATATCTCCTGGCTTCCATTGGTTGTAGCAGGCAGCAGACCACTCCATGTAGGCTTTCAGCTCGGATCCGGTGACTTCCACCCTATACAAGGTGTTGTCGTACTTGTAGATGCCGAATATGGTTCCATAGTTGATGTCACCCTTGGGAATGTCGCTTGTATCGGCGAACAATGCAGCAGCGGAGACATCGGCCCCACTGTTGAGCAACTGCACCTCATTGATCAAATCCATGACCGCTGTATCGCGAAGCTTTCCTTCGGGTATGCCAAGGATTTCGTTCTTCGGCTGGAAATCAACCAAGGCTTTTCCGAAGATTCCTCCACTGGGCTTTCCATCGGCCGAGGGAGCCCCTCCGGAGATGAAGTTGCGGGTTGCCTGGTGGGCTTCGGCGATGAAGGCGTTCTTTCGGATGGAATCACTTGGTTCATAGTTTGCCATATCGACCAATTCAACCTTGCGATCGACGATTTCACGCTTCTCATTGAGTGCCAGGTCGATTCGGATGACTTCACGTCCAAGGTTCCTTGCTCCGCCGATGACCGTATTTCCACGAATCTCCTTGATGGCATTGTGGTCGTGGCCGACAATCAGGACATCGACTTCGGGACAGAGCTCGAGGATGCTGTTTGCCCCGTCGCTGCCGCCTTCTTCGTCATACTCGGGATAGAGGCCGACGTGGGCTACGACGATGATTACATCCACCTTGTCCTTGATGATGTCCACCACCTTGCGGGCAGCCGGGCCCACCGGAGCATAGATGAACGGATCGGTTTTCTCCCCATCCCAGCGGGGTGCGTTGGGATTGGTCAGGCCGATGATTCCAATCTTGATGCCCGATCGCTCGATGATCGTATACGGCTTGGCCGCCATGGTTCCGTCGACCCTGGCCAGGTTCGCCGCCAGAATCGGGAAGTTTGCAAGAACCTGCAACCGCGTTATGAGATTCTGGCCGAAATTGAACTCGTGGTTGCCAAGCGTCATGCTGTCATAATCCATCAGATTCATGGCACGCATGACCGGATGCTCCCCTTCACGCTTGTTGTACAAGTCGTCGGTCATGATGTTGCCCTGGATGGTATCGCCGTTGTCGACCAAGACCACATTGTTCTCCTCTTTGCGCACCTGCTCCACATAGCTGGCGATTCTTGCCATACCGGTGTTGGTGGTGTCCTTGTCATTCTCATAGCTGAAACCCCACACATTGCCATGCAAATCGGTGGTAGCCAGAATGACGAGGTTCTGTGCACTGGGTATCTCAATGGTTGGTTGGGATGCCAAAAAACTCAGTGAAAGACAGAACAGAAGCAACAACAGAATCGTTGTTTTCAATCCTTTCTTGTTCATCGCACACTCCTTATTTCCGGTTGCTTTCCAACCGGTTCATGTGATTATGCAGTATCTACTGCCAAAAGCCTTAGTGATACAGCCGCTTCGATACTTCCTTGCCATCCTCGAAGTAGGCTTCATACTCCAAGGCACCCACCTTGTTGTACCGCACCCACGATCCGTGCTTCACCCCTTTCTTGAAGTTGCCGACCTGCCAGACGACCCCGTTCTCCCGATAGAAGTTCCACTGGCCGTCCATGAGATTGTCCTTCAGCGGTCCCTGAGCCTTGACGATGCCGGTTTTGAAATAGTAGGTGAGAATATTTCCAGCCTGACTTTGCCGGACCTGTCCGTTGGCATACTGGTTCTCTGTCTGCATGAACCTACCTCCTATACATACAGGTGTGTCTCAAAAACGGTGCATGCTTGTCCAAGCACCGTGGCAAAGAGCTGGTTCACCTGTACATGGACCAGATCCTGCCTTCCCATGGCCTCCCCTTGCATAAAGGAGGCCCTCAAATCGGGTACGCGGTTGGTATACCTATTCAAGTAGAGAGCCAAGGCACCGGCGGCATTGCCGGTGACAGGATCTTCTTCTACGCCGCTGCCGGGGCTGAACATGCGGGTGTGGGCGGTAATTTCCTCACTTCCCTGGTCAAACGTGAAGAGATACAAGCCGGGAACTCCGAGCTCCTCTCCCAGTGCAACCAATATTTCCCGTCTTATTTTGATGCTGTCCAGTTCGGCCTTGCTTTTCAGTCCTGCCAAGATCTTTGCGTTGCCGGTTGATACTATCTGCACAGGAAGCTCCTCATAGAAAGAGCTTGCGTCCAGCTGCAAAGCCTCCCTGAGCTTTCGATTCTGTGATTCGGAAAGAAGAGGTCCGAAGTGCCCTTCTTTCTGGGTAACCCGGATGTTGGGATGTGATGCAGATTGTTCCACACCGACGGGAAGCAAGCCGGCCTTGCAATGCATGTGATGTTCACCTGCTTTCAATCCAAGCCGGGTTGCAAGGATATGGTAACTTGCCACAGCAGCATGGGTGCATAACGGCACTTCCTGTTTCGGTGTAAAGAAACGGATGTGCTGAGTGTCGGTCCTGTCAAGTTTTTGGATGAAGGCCGTCTCACTGTTGTTCAATTCCCTGCTGATTTTCAGCATCTCATCCTCAGTCAATCCATCACAAGGATACACCACTCCTGCGGGGTTTCCGGTAAACGCAATGGTGGTGAATGCATCAACCTGCCATACGGTTCGCTCTTGCATGACTACCTCCAGAGAAACCCTAGAGACCTGCGCATGAGAATCTCGTCATCGAAAACCAATTCAGCCTTCTTTTGTGCAAGCGCGCAACAGACATGCAGGGGAAGCAAGTGCTCTTCCCTTGGATGGCAATAGCGGGCATAGGGAACCTGCTCCCACCCGACCAACCTCTCTTTTCGTTGGGCAACCGGAAGGTCGGTAGTGCATGCATCAATGAGGAACTCTTGGAACGCGTGGTTTTGCTCGTCGTCCTTCTGGAAAAACAGACGCATGTTGTGAAAACTGAATCCTGATCCGATGAACAAAATATTCTGGTCGAGCAGGGGCCGAAGAGCTTCCCCCAATTTCCAATGTTCAAGACTCGACAGGGAGGAGAGCAGTGAAAGCTGGGTGGTTGGAATCGAGGCATCGGGGTAGATCAGGCTCAGGGGAATGAACATGCCGTGGTCGAAGCCACGCTTCTCATCCAAAAGAGCGCCATCCAGCAGGGACGCAATCTCATGTGCAAGATTGGTTGCCCCGGGTGCCGGATATTGAATCTGGTAGGCTTGCTTGGGAAACCCGTAGTAGTCGTACAACAAGCCAGGCTTCGCACTTGAGAGCACCGTAGGCTTTGCACACTCCCAATGGGCGCTCACTACCACAATTGCATCAGGTCGCACCAGGCTGGTTGACAACGTTTTGAGAAAAGCCACCATGTGCCGGTGATGCTCATCGCCAAGCAGGGGAAGCGGGCCTCCTCCATGCGAAATATACAGTATTTGTGCTTTCATCCAAACCTCCCACAGTATGTCAGCAGCTCACCGATGGTTTGAGCCTGCTCTTTTAGTAGTTGCAGATCTATGCAAGCGAGTGTATCGAGCTGGGTGTCGCGTACACTGGACAGCAGCCTCTGATTTGACGAAGTCAAGACAAGCTCAGGCAGTTCACAGGCAAACCGGGGCAAGAGGGCATCCGTTGCCTCAAGACCATGCTTTTCGATGTCTGTCTTCAAGGAGGAATCCCAACTTTGATAGACCAATTGAGATTGCCTGCACCCAAGTCCGGTCAAGCTGACCACCTGTTCGATAGGGGGGACCTTTGCCTGAAGGAACGCAGCCTTTCCCCTGCCCTGCCCATACGCTTGGGCGTTGGAAAGCAAGTAAGCTACCGCCGGGTTTGGCTTGTGTTCCATCAACACAAGCATGACTGCAATCGAGGAGGCATGAAACAAGGCGCCGGGACTGTTCTGCGGAGTGTCCAGGGGAGCAGTCACCAACACATTCGGTGTAGAATCGGGAAGAGTGCAAAACAACTGCCTGCAGTCATGCTTTTTTGTTTCACAGAACAGCTGAAGCGGAACAACAAGCCGGTCCTCCTTGGCTTGGAGCAGCGATTCCAGCAATGAGGAAGGGGCATAGCAGCTTGGGATGGGGAACTCTGCACTTCTGATGAGCGGAAACGGCGACAGGCCGGTAGTTGCATGGGAAGATGTGAGGCAGATGATCGCCTTGGCTTTCGTAGACGAGATGAGACCGAGCAAACCCTCATCATCGATTGGTTCCGCTGCCAGCCTGCCATGCAGAACCAGCAGGGATGAACTTGCATCCAACCCCTTCAATGCCGAAGGCTGGGATGCAAACACAAGAGGTGCTTGGACAGAACAGGAACGAGAGAATGGTGAGGGAAGAACGGTGCAACTCTCTTCTGCGAGCGTGAGAAAGGAGAGAGAACCACTTGATGCATAGGATGGGACTTGCTGGCTTTGCACCTCAAAGCCCAAAGAGCGGGCATGGGTTTCGCAGAACGAGCGAAGCTGGTCGTTTTCTTTCGATCCGACACTTCGCTTGACAGCTATGGTTGCAAGCAGGCTCTCGATGGATTGCATCCATGTCTCCTCTTCTCGCCTTCACCCTATCACACAAATCCTCATTCGTACACTCCTGTCAGGTACTGTGTGAGCTTTTCAATTGTCAGAGGAGCGCTTCCCTCGTAGTGATTGTTGACATTGATGTAGACAATCCTGCCCTGTTTGGCAAGCTCGACCAGATAGGGTGCGATGGAATCAAGCTCGCCATCCTTGTTCTTCACCAGCTTGTCCCACCTCCGGCCGGTCTTTTGCTCGATTCCCGACCGATCATCGCCGTGCAGTCGAATGCACAGCTTTGGAATGCTCGTGTTCAACAAGAGCTTGAGCGTCTCTTCCAAACCGTCCATCCAATAGCCCGATACAAGCACCGGGGCGATGTTGTTCAATTGGAGAAAGTCAAACCATGTTGCATCGAGCCATTGCGGATTGCGTATCTCCACAGCATAGGCAAGGTTGTCCGGCAGCATTCGGATGAAGTGTTGCAGTTTTTGCTCGAAATCGTATCGCTTGGTTACCACACTCCGGTTGAGATATGCGAATTGGAACATGAATAGACCTGTCTTGCGCACCAGCGGCCCAAGCCGCTCCATGAATCGATAAAACACCTCTGCATCAAGAAACCAAGGGTTCGCCTCTTGGGTTGAACCATAGGCGAAAGGCAGCGTCAGGGCATTGGGACATTTGATGGTGAAGCGAAACTCCTCGTCAGTGGCTTGGTCATATGCAAGAACCACAGCAGGATCGGGAAGGCCATAGCTCTGCCTGCCCAACGACCAGAACCACTGGTCGACTTCGACGGTGCGGTAACGTTTTGCATACTGGCTCAGCATGTCCTCGCCACTTTGCACATCGTAGACCAATCCTTCCCAACTGCTGTATTTCCATGAACAGGTTCCTACATAGATCATGCCCTACTGTACCAAGAGAGTAAGCCATAAAACAAGGCCGGTCCCAGAAAGACCGGCCTTGAATAGGAAGGAATATGATCACCACCCGAAGGCGATGGGATCAAGCATCATCACCGCGCTTTCCGGTCCGCGCCGATATGGTGACCAGGTCCAGGAGCTTGTTTGCAATGTGAGCGGTACATGCTCCCTTCTCGACCCGCCAGCTCCAGTTGCGGTCGTTGCAGGAAGAGGGATAGTTGAATCGCGCCTCTCCGCCTTTTTCAAGCAGGTCCTGCATCGGGATGACGGCACAGCGTGCATGACTGAGCATCAGGGAGCGTATCATGGACCAGACTACTTCTTGCTCGCTGCAATCAAGATAGGAGAGAACCATCTGCTTATCGTCCTCATCAAGGGAGGTGAACCATCCAAGCGTTGTATTATTGTCGTGCGTGCCGGTATACGCCACAAAATGCTCATCCCAGTTATGCGGTAAAAAATCATCGTAATAATTGGGCTGCCCCTTCTCATCCTTGCCAAAGCCGAACTGAAGAATTTTCATACCGGGAAAGCCGTTGGAGTTTCGAAGTTCCTCCACCGAAGGAGTCATCAATCCCAGGTCCTCTGCAATGATGGGAACCGGTCCGAAATGCCGGCGTACCACGTTGAAAAAATCCTTGCCCGGGGCTTCAACCCATATGCCGTTTTCTGCAGTCGCATCACCTGCAGGAATCTCATAGTAGGCATCGAAACCTCTGAAATGATCGATTCGCAGGATGTCGGTCATTGCAAAAAGCCGCTCAAGGCGCTTGATCCACCAACCATACCCGTCCTTTTTCAGCACATCCCAATCATAGACAGGGTTGCCCCACAGCTGTCCTGTCTCAGAAAAAATATCCGGTGGGACTCCGCTCACTGCACTGAATCGTCCTTGTGCATCGGTTTTGAACAGATGCAGGTTGCTCCAGGTATCGGCACTGTCGGAAGCAACGAAGATCGGCACGTCTCCCATAAGCTTGAGTCCTTTGGCATTGACGTAAAGCTTGAAGGCATTCCATTGCATCTCAAAGAAGAATTGGAGTACTTTCCACTCATCAAGCTTGCCTCGATGCTCGGCCTTGAAAGCATCCAAGGCCTTCGGATCGCGCCTGCCCAGCTCTTTTGGCCAGTGGCTGAACCACCGCCCGTCCCCATAGGTTTCATACAAGACCATGAAGGCTGCATACTCCTCAAGCCAAAAGGCTTGCTTGGAACAGAACGCGTCAAAGGCGCTCTGGTGGGAGTGTTTGCCGCTCAGAAAGTTTGCTGCTGCTTTCTTGAGCAGGGGAAGCTTCCAGGTCAAGACACGATTGAAATCGACATGATCGCGACTGAAGACCGGATGATGCTCCAAATCCCTGCTGTCGAGCAAGCCTTCATACACCAGCTGCTCCAGGCTGATCAGCAGCTCGTTGCCGGCAAAGGTCGACCGTGGAGCATAGGGAGAGTTTCCAAAGCCGGTCGGCCCCAGAGGCAGTACCTGCCAAAGGCCCACTCCGGTTGAGGCTATCCAATCAGCCATGCGGTAGGCTTCTTTTCCCAGGTCGCCGATTCCGTAATCCGAGCTCAGACTGGTGATATGCAACAGTATTCCTGCAGTCCGAATATAGGTACTATTCATAGTTGGAATCAACCCTTTACAGCCCCTGCCACTACACCGCGTATAATGTATTTCTGGGCAGAGAGATAGAATACAATGATCGGAATCATCGCCAACACGAGCATGGCCATCATGGCACCCATGTCGACGGCCCCATACCCTCCTCTGAGGTATTGAATGGCAACCGGGATGGTTTTGTACTCGGTTCCAATGGTCAGATACGGCAGGAGGTAGTCATTCCACACCCACATGGTATTGAGAATGGCGACAGTGATGGCGGTAGGCTTGAGAATCGGGAACACGATGAGAAAGAAGGTCGTTATCGGCCCCGCTCCATCGATCATGGCCGCCTCCTCCAAGCTGAGGGGAATGCTCTTGATGAATCCGCTGAACATGAAAGTGCCCAATCCTGCTCCGAAACCGATATACAGGACAAGAATCCCGATCGGGTTGTCCAAATGCAGCATATTGGCCGTCTTGCTCATGGTGAACATGACCATCTGGAAGGGAACAATCATGGAGAACACCAGCAGGTAATAGGCAAAGGTGGTGAATCGTGTTTTCACCCGCGTCAGATACCAGGCAAGCATGCTCGTTACCAACGAAATGCCCAGTACGGAAAAGACGGTGATGAACAGAGAGTATCCGAAAGCGTTGAAGAACTTGATCTTCTGCGATCCTGTGATGTAGTTCTCGCCTCCGCTGAACGTGTCGGGATTCGGCAGGGAAAAGGGTTCGTTGGAAATGAACAGCTTTGACTTGAAAGAGTTCATGACCACGATAAGAATCGGGGAAAGAAACAAAGCTGCCAGGATGACGAGAACGATTGTCAGTATCAGATGATTTTTTTTGGTGCTTTTCGCAAGGCTCATGCTTCCACCTCCTTGCTCCGGGTAAGCCGAAGCTGGGTCAGGGCGATGAATGCAACAAGGATGGTGAAAAGCACCGCCTTGGCCTGTCCCACCCCCTCAAAACCGCTTCTGCCGTAGAACGTGTTGAAAATGTTCAAAGCCAGCATTTCGGTCTGTTTGCCTGGGTCGCCGGCAGTCAAGGCAAGGTTCTGGTCGAACAGCTTGAAACCGTTGGTAAGGGTGAGGAAGGAACATATGGTGATGGAGGGCATGATGGAAGGAAGGATTACCGAGCGAAGCATGGTCACTTTCCCCGCCCCGTCGATCTGGGCTGCTTCAATGAGGTCGTGTGAGATGTTTTGTATGCCTGCGATATAGATGACCATCATATAGCCGATGTTCTGCCAGTTCATGAGGACGACCAAGCCCCAAAAACCATATTTCGGGTCACTGACGATTGTCACACCCTTTGGAAGCAGCACGCCATTGATGATCACCTGCCAAATCCAACCAAGCACAATGCCGCCGATCAGATTGGGCATGAAAAAAATGGTCCTGAATGCATTGGTTCCCTTGATGCCCCGTGTCAAAAGCATGGCAAGCGTAAAGGCTCCAAGGTTGATGGTGATCACCGAGACAATGGTGAACTTGACGGTGAACCAGAGAGCACTGGTAAAATCATTGTTTATGAAGATGCGTCGATAGTTTTCCAATCCGATGAAGGTTCCATCGGTTACGGTGGTAAACTTGAAAAATGACAGGACAACGCCCATGACCATGGGAATCAAAAATGCGATGGCAAAACAGACAAGTCCAGGTAGGGCAAAGAGCGCAAAGTATTTCTGAATGGATTTTTGCATGTCAGACTCCCAAGGGAATGGAGCATCCGCCTTGCCTCAGGCAGGGCGGATATCCTCTTTGAATGATTGCTTAGTTGGTGAGCTTGAACTCGGTCTTCCAAGCATCAACGGCTACTTTCTCAACCTCCGGCCAACTCTTTCTTCCTACGCTGTACTCGGCAAGTGCAGCACCGAACTGGTTCTTCCACTCTTCCGAAGGAATCATGGAGAAAGCCCAAGGAATGGAAGTTACACCAGGCTTGTTCATCCAGCGGATGACGTCCTTGGCAAGCGGATCGGTGGGAAGTTCGTTGTCCTTGAATGTGTTGAACGGAGTGATGAACATCAAATCGTTCTTTACGAACTGCTTGCCGGTTTCACTTGCAAAGAGCCAGGTGAGGAACTGGTCGGCCATTTTCTGCTGTTCGGCACTGACGTTGCTGTTGATGCACAGGTAGTTCTCGGTGCCGATGTTGAGGCCGTACTTCTCTTCACCAGGGACTCCGGTGTAGATGGGCATGAACTTGATGTCGGAATCGGCAACCTTGTTGCCCTTGACACCGAGAATCTGGCCGGCGCCCCAGTTGCCGTTCTGCACCATGGCAACCTGGCCAAGTGCGAACTCAGCCATGGAGTCATCGACACTCTTGCCGCCAAGCAGGCCTACTGCTGTGGAGCTGTTGTTCAAATACAGGTCCCAGATGTTCTTCATATTGGCGCTGTAGGTGAATTTGATCTCAGGAACCTTGCTTCCCATGGCGATGTTTGCATCACGCATTTCAAAGTACAAAGGAACGTTTACAAGGTGGGTCTGCCATCTCCACTGGTTGCCTGCTGCAAGGCTGGTGGAAGCAAATACTCCCTGGATTCCCAGAGCACTCTTGTTCTTGGTCATGTCCTCGACCACTGCCTTCAAGGTTGCGAAATTTGTGATTTCGTCAGCACTCTTGATGGAGACAGCCTTGTTGGGAAGGGCAAAGTATTTTCTCATGATGGCGTCATTGTAGATGATGCCGTAGCCTTCCACTGCATAGGGAATGGCCAGGACTTTATCACCATCGCCGAGAGCCATGGACTTGTCGCTGAGAATCTTGTAGAACTCGGTGTTCTTGAGGTCTGCGGTGTAGTTCTTGCTGTCTGCAAGGCCTATGGGTCCGTTTGTCTGGAAAATCACCGGGGGATTGCTCTTGGCGATTTCACTCTTCAGCGTCTGGGCGTAGGTACCGCTTGCTGCAGTGACAACCTTCAGCTTGATGCCGGTTTCTTTTTCGAATGCAGGGGCAATCTTGGTTTCATAGACATCGGCGATCTCAGGCTTGAAGTTCAAGAAATACACTTCTTTCGCAACAGCGGCTTCTTTGGTGCCGGCAGCGAAGAGAACCGAGCTCATTGCCAGAGAGACAATCAACAGGGTGATCAACAACGTTTTTTTCATGGATTCGTTCTCCTTGTTTGTTACCGTGAAAATGGACGCACGGCGTCCCGTTTTCCTTCGGTACATACTAATACTAAACCGGTTTTATAAACCGGTCAACTTTTTTCTGTCATTTCTTTAGGTTATGATTTATCACCTTCTGACAGGTTCTTACCGTTTTACTGTTTTTTTAGGCACAGAAATGTTTTTCCTCTGACAAACCGTTATAACTTGCATACAGGTTTACTATACAGAAATCTTGCCTACAACAGATCATCGGGTGTATACTCGCTAATACGACGTGATTTAGTTCCAACTTGCAGCGTCAGAAAACAACTTGCTAAAAGGAGTCTTCATGAGTCATTGTCTTTCTTTCTTGTGTGAAGGCTTCCTGATACATCAGGAGGCCTTTTGATGAGCTGAAATCCCAAGAATCCCACCAACATCACCACACACAAGGAGCATTCCATGCAGTACACACCCATCTATGAACAGAAGGGGCATCGTATCACCGAGACCTACGAGGTCGAAGGTGTCACCTATGAAGCCGTGATCGCCATCAACAACCTTGGCTTTGCCATGGGCATGGCCGGCTTCGATCCGTTTTCCGTTGAGATCACCCTCCAAAGTGCGAACGAAGCAGAACCGCATTGTTTCTCGGTTCTGCTTCCCAAAAGGAAGAAATCCGAGGTATTGATTGAAGAACGGTTCATCGTACCGGACGGAAGACTGTGCAACTCCTATCGCTTCACAGCACCAGGTGAGGCAAAACTTGCCGAAGCGGTGCATCGGTATCATGCAACGGTAAAACTCTATGAGAAGATTGGAAGAAGACCGAACCGGTTTGTTGTCAGATTGGACGGCCATCCGTCCGATATGTCCTGATAACAGGGCAGGAGGCGAATCACTCATTGCCCTTGGCGATTGTCCAAATGCGGCAGGAAATCGGGGTGATTGCACATGAAAAGGGGGCATTGCTGCCCCCGATGTGTAGGAATGAACTTACTTGGCGATCAAGCGAAGCAGAAGCTCATAAATCTGCTGGCCACCCTGTTCCGGGGTGATCTGGCCGAAGGCAACTCTCTGGTAAATCAAGAAGAGCGTGCTGTTGAACTCAGTGTCATTGGGCACGTGGTCGGTCTCAGCTGATGAGTGGGGACCTGCAACCTGCATGTAGTCAAGAATCTTCTGGTCGACAGGAGAGGAAGAACCGGCGGCACGGGCGGAAGCGGAAGCAGGAGTACCGCGGTTGCTGCCAAGAATTCGGGCGGCATCAGGATCATTGACCAGGAAGTTGATGAACTTGATAGTCTCGTCGGGATTCTTGGAATCCTTGTTGATCGTGTAGAACTGACTGGGAGCCTGCCAAAGGGCCTTGGTGGCTGCTGCACCGGGGAACTCTATAAGAGCGAGTTCGTCGGTGGTTGCTGCCTGATAACCGCTCAGCTGATTGGTGTACAGGTATCCGATGGCAACCTTGCCTGCAATAAGGGCTGAAGAATCGGCATTGCTTTCTGCATACCCTGCAGCTACATCCGGCGGGGGAATGAGGCCGTTCTTGCGGTAATCAGCAAAAAGCTCGAGATACTTCTGGGCGTCCTTCGCAGTGACAGCAGTAGAAGCGGTGGCTGCATTGTAGAGCGGAGTCCCGTTGTAACGAGTCCAGTATCCAAATGGAGTCGAGTTGGAGGACATGACACCGATATCCTGCATCGGATAGACACCTGAGGGCAGCTTGCCTTTCAAGGTCATCAGATAGGAGCGGAATTCGTCATAGGTCATGGCTATCTTGGGAAGCGGAGCACCGACTCTCTCAAGCAGGGACTTGTTGTACACAAGGGCGGGCATGGTTACACCGGTTGAGACGCCAAGGAGCTTGCCTCCGATGGTGCCGCTTGCAATAGCACTAGGATCGATGACCGAGGTGTCCAGCAAGTTGCCTGCATACTTGTCCAAAGGAAGCAGAACGCTGGCGTAGTCTGGGATGTTTCCACCCATCTGGATGATATCCGGTCCATCACCGCCTGCGAGCTGGGTGTCGACCTTCACAAAATGATCGCCCGCCCCACCGGAAACCTCAGGGTTCACCTTGACACCGGGATTGCGGGACTCATAGAGGTCGATGGCTTTCTGACTGATGGTCACGCGCTCCCCGCTGCCCCAGTAAGCCCACCGAATGGTGGTAGGCCCGCCTGCTGCAGCCTGTTCCTTGGCGCCCGCACCAAAGACCAAGGATGCGCTGATTGCTGCGAAAAGCAAAACCAATACGGTTTTTTTCATAAAAATCCTCCTAAATGTAAGGGACCTTTCCTATCCCTTGATTCCAGTAGTAGCGATACCCCGGACGAAGTACTTCTGCAGAGAGAAAAACAGCGTGAATGCCGGGATCAGCGAGAGCACCGACATGGCAAACATCGGCCCCCACGAAGACATGCCCGAGGAGTCCAAAAACAACCTGAGTCCCATCGGGACGGTATACCGATTCGGGCTGGTGAGATAGAGCAGCTGGTTGAAGAAGTCATCCCACGTCCAGAGAAACGAAAAAAGAAGCGTAGTGATGAGAGCAGGTACGGTAAGAGGCATGATAATCCGCGTATAGATGCCGAATTTGCTACACCCGTCGATCAGGGCCGACTCATCGATGTCACGCGGAAGGCCCCTGATAAACTGCACCAACAGAAAGATGAAAAAAGCATCCGTTGCAAAGAACTTGGGGACGATGATCGGCAGGAATGTATTGATCCACCCGAAATTGCGGAACATGATGTAGCGGGGGATGGTGGTGACATGGGAAGGCAGCATAAGGGTGATCATCATTACGGCAAACCAGAACTTCTTCCCGACAAATCTCAACCTTGCAAAGGCATAGGCGGTCAGCGAGCAGAACACCGCATTGGCGACGGCGCTGAGCAGACAGATGATGAAGGAGTTTTTAAAGAACGTATCGAATCCGACAATGCCGATGCCCTTCCATCCTTCACTGTAATTTTTCGCAGTGAACACCTTCGGCCAAATGCCGGCATCGGTGAAAATCATATTGCTTGGCTTGAAGGAGGCCCCGATAAGCCACAGGATGGGATAGAGCATTCCCAAGCCGAGGACGATGATGAATGCGTTGAGCAGAAGCCGGCTTGCCAGTGTTTTCTTTGTCTGCATACCCTACTCTCCGCTTCCATAGGTGACCAGATTGCCCGAAACCTTGAACGATAGTGCAGTAAGGCCGGCGATGATGATCAACAAAACCCATGCCATGGCGGCTGCATACCCCATCTCAGAGAAACCAAAACCCTTGATATACAGATACAGGCTGTAGAACATGGTGGAGTCGAGCGGCCCGCCCGAGCCGCCGCTGACGATGAAGGCTTGGGTAAACGACTGGAAAGCACTGATCATCTGCATGACGAAGTTGAAAAAAATGATAGGCGAGAGAGAAGGAAGGGTTATGGCGAAGAACTGTCGGACCCTGCCCGCCCCGTCCACACTCGATGCCTCATAATACTCACGGGGGATTTGCTGAAGACCTGCAAGGAAAATAATCATCGGGGAGCCGAACTGCCAGACGGCAAGAAGAATCAGTGTATAGAGCGAGTACTTGGGATTGGAAATCCAAGCCGGCAGGTTCTGCATCCCGAATACGTTGCTGAGGATCATGTTGATCAAGCCGTCGCCTGCAAACAACCGCCTCCAGAGGACGGCTATGGCTACCGACCCACCGAGCAGGGTTGGAATGTAGTACAGTGCTCGATAGAGCCCGATCAACTTAAGCTTCTTGTTCATCAGCATGGCCACGGCCAATGCAAAGACGAGCTTCAGAGGAACAGAGATGAAGACAAACTTGACGGTGACCATCACCGAGTTCAAGAACCGTTCATCCTTGGGCAGGGAATCGGTTCCCACGAACATCACCAGATAATTGCGCAACCCTATCCACTCGGGAGGGGTGCGAATATTGAATTTTGTAAACGAAAGGTAGAGCGAGTACAGCATGGGATAGAGGGTCAAACCCAAAAACCCCAACAACCATGGTACCAAAAAGGCATAGGAACCTAGATTTTCCTTCCAGATTTTCTTTCGATGCAAATCAACCATGCAGCAATCTCCCAAACCAGGCACGAGTGATAGTTCATTTCCATAATATCACAGGTTTGCCAATAATCAAGAGATTGTGCTCGGACACAAACGGGATTTAAACATTTCATAAACTACCCGGTTGAATCTTGATTTCATTGGAGTCTAGGCAGAATTTCCCCCGAACTGATGAATACTCGAGAGAAATACTTTCACAATTGCCGGATCATAATGAGTGCCCGAGCAGGTCCTGATCTCCTCGATCGCCTCGTCTTTGGTCATAGGCATTTTGTATGATCGTTCACTGGTCATGGCGTCATAGGAATCAGCGATCATTATGATTCTCGCCTGCTTGGAAATCTGCTCCCCGCTGAGGCCCCTGGGATATCCTTTGCCATCCCAACGCTCATGATGTTCCAAAATTGCCAAGGAGAGATCGCTGAATTCACTGGAGGCTGAAAGAATGCGATACCCGATTTCAGGATGCCGCTTCATCACCTCCCACTCCTCGGCAGTGAGGCGGTCGGGCTTATTGAGAATAGCCTCATCCACCCCGATTTTCCCGATATCGTGCATGAGCCCTGCAACCCGCATGCGGTTGACTTCCCGTTCAGGCAACCCCAGTTGCCCGGCAAGGAATGCACAGAGCGAACTGACACGCTTGGAGTGTGCCGACTCACGGTTGCTTTTAGCAAACAAGGAGTTTATCACCAGACCGATCGACTTGTTCTTGGCGCTGCTGCTCTCATACAGCTTGTTGCGGTTCATCATGTCCTCAGCCCGTTTCATCACCTGTTGAACATCTTCCATCAACGAAGTCCGGGTGGCATATCCATAGGACAGAGAGAGGTGAAAGGATTCGATGGCAACCTGCTTTGCTGCATCCTCAAGCCGGTGAATGAAACTCTCAGCCTCATCGGCAGTCTTCTCTGCCAGCAGGAAGACAAACTCATCACCGCCATATCGAGCGACAACTACACCATCGTCGCACACACTTCGCATGAGCTGGGCGGTCTTCTTCAACACAGCATCACCCATCTCATGACCGAACGAGTCGTTTACGAGCTTCAGGCCGTTGATGTCAACGATAAGGAGGGTGAACGGCACCGTAGTACGGGCTTGCTTGAGTGCATTCTCGAAATACACCCTGCTGTACAACCCGGTCAAGAAATCATGGTTGCGTTGGAACAAAAGTTTCTGCTCATACGCTTTCTCTTCGGTGATGTCCCTGCAAACAACCACCGCACCCAACAGGGTCTGTGCCTTGTCGTAAATGGGTGCAAAACTGTAGCTGCCTACCCAGCGCTCGCCGGTAGCCTTTTTATATACGGAATATTCAGTAGTACCAGCCTCACCTTGCAAGGCCCTGAAACCCGACCATTTCTTGGTCTCCAGCTTTTTCCCATTTTCCTGATACGCCTCAAACAAGGAATTGAAGGAGGCCAGGGAGGGGGGACACTCCGAACGGGATGCAAAACGATAATAGGAAAGAAACGCCTTGTTTATAAGAATGAACCGACTCTCCACATCAATGATGAACACGGCATCGATCATCGAATTGATGGCGGCATCCAGGGTTGCATTGCTTCGAGACAGGGATTGATGCAAAAGTTGCTGGTCCTCCAAGGCACTGAGCACGACCTGGCGGCTGTGCTCGGCTTCCCTGTGCAGCCGCTTCATCTCCTCAAATACAAGTTTGCGTTCGGTGATATCAAAGCATGTAACGAGAATGCTGTCTGAAAGAATCGTGCCAGAAACCTCCATGGTTCGCCAAGTGCCGTTCTGTGATTGGAGAATGCACTCGAGAGGAGGTATCAAGCTGCTTTTTGCTGCCTGAGCGGCACCAATCGAATCATCCCATTGTTTTCTGATGGCTTGGCGATAGGCACTGTCGGGATACACCTGCTCATACCAATCCGACACATGGGTGATGCAAGTATCTTGAAACCCGAAAACAGCAGACCATCTCTGGTTGACAGCCAATATGCAACCGTCGAAATCGATAAGTGCCAACGGCATCGGAGCACCGGCAAAGAGTTGTTCGAATTTTTGTCGGCTTTCCTCTCTCTCTTTCTCTGCAGCCTCCCTGCCTTGTATCTCGCGGACCAAGGTCCAGATCCAGAAAACCAGGATGAGAATCAAAAATACGGTAATTGCTATCAGCCACCTCACAGAGACAGGAGAAATAGCTTTTTCATACTGCGAGGGGAGATGGTTCTCATACATTCCTTGACGTACTGCCGGAGGAATAGCACCGATGGCCTTGGTGAGAATCGAGGCAAGCGGAGCCACCTTTTTATGAACGCCCATCGATAAGACGTGCACATAGGGTGTACTGCCGACCACCTTGATTTCATAGTTCAAACCAAGGATTGTACTGTAGTGGTTGATAACCAATAAGTTTTCCACCATGCAAAAAGCTTCACCCTTTTGCACCATGCG
>NZ_DJGW01000057.1:35636-63063 GCF_002432845.1 Sphaerochaeta sp. UBA5836 | reverse complement strand
TTGTTATAATAAGTTGGGACTTCAAAATATGTATTAGTAGTTGAGTTATAGACGATATCAACTCCAGATTGTACTTCATCATAATAGTGTAAAGGATGCGGGAAGAACGATGTCACGAAGGTATACTTGAACTTGTCCGAGAATGTCGTGATACGGGCCATGTTGTGGTACTTCAACGTATCACTGAGCATGAGGTTGCCAGTTGTCCCTGCACCCCAGTTGAGCCTGTCCCTTCCAAGCTGGAAGGTCCAATACTCCCCTCCTGCAGCAACAAAGGCACGATAGGGCATATTGAAGTCCAAGTCCTCGAGAACCGCCGGAGGCAGCACCGGTATGTTTGTGCCGAATGCTGTGGAGCCAAACCCATGCTCCAAGGTGTGGGTGTTGCCCACACTGAATTCTGAATAGCCGTAGAAGTTCTCGGCCGGCCAGGTTTCCAATCCGATATTCAGCAGGGGCTTTTGTTGCAGGAATCCTCTATTCCAAGTTTCCCTTCCCACAAAGTTGGTGGTATCGGTGTGGTAATAGGCTTCCAGATTGGCATCGAGGTTCCAGGAGAGGCCGATGCCGTCGCCTTGGATCTTCGGTTCTTTGTTCAATTGCTGAACAACATAGTCATAGGTTGAAGAAAGGCTTCCTTTCAGGACTTCGGGTTTGAGCTTCTCCAACATCAAGGCAAGTTCTGCCTGACTGTACGGACCGGTTGTGGAGGGAAGCGATAGCCCTTGGGAGATATAGAGCATTTGGATGGCTTGGTAGACGTCATCATCCAAACTGAATACTTTCTGCTGATTGGAAGCAGCCATAACAGGTGATAACAACAATACAAGAAGCATGAAAAGAGCAACTGACCGAGACATTCGCATGCGAAACCTCTTCATTGATAATTTTCTTCAGTATAAACCAAGGGGTGCCAAATGGCACCCCTGATGTTTAGTTTTTACCCTGTTACTACAATTCAGTAATCAAGCCGGCTAAGTCGTCGGTTATCACCGTCTCTTCAGCTGGAGCGGCTGTCATTGCATAGGTTGGCGGTTCGTAGTTCTCAAGCCAAACACTCTGGTCGGCCTGTGCATCGGCAACCAAGGCAGGAATCAGGATCATAACCATATCCTGCATCAAGGGAATCTTGAACTTGCGGGTGATCACATGCTCCTCCCAGTTGGAGTCGGTATACACTACCTTCACCTCGTGGGTCTGGCCGGTCACCTCGAACTTGTCACGATCGCGTGCTGCAAGTTCCAGCGCGTCCAGCTTGTTGATCTGGACCTCCACCAACTGAAGGGCCTTGACTTCCGTCCCATTCACGGTAATGGTCTTGTTGTCGACGAGTACAGTGTGTTGCCTTCCAATGAAGAAGAGAAACACCGAGAAAGCCAGGATCAGTACAATGGCTGCAAGGCGGATCCATGTTGTACGATTGAAGGTAATGCTCATGCTTTCACCTCCTGCTCGGCTGCAAGCTCAAGACCTGCAATATTCTCATCCCGCCTTTTTCTCACCTCGTAGAGGACCAGTGAAATGGTGATAACCCCGTAGGAAACGAATACGCGGAAGTACTCACCGAGCTGGGCTTGTCCGATGAGGTTCTTGCCCGCCATCGGGCTGACGATGAACATGAGGTGGAACAGGATGACACCAAGAAATACGTTCCTGATATTGGCCTTTGCAACCGTTGCACCACCAACCAGAAGAGCGGCAACGCTGAACATACCAATTTGCATATGGCTGTTGTATGTGTTCAACGTACCGATGTTCTGCAAGTACACGATCATACCGTAGCCGGCAAAAACCGTGGATATGATAATCGAGATGATGCGGGTATGCTCCACCCTGATTCCCGCTGCTCGAGCAACTTCCATATCCTGCCCCACTGCGCGCATGTCCTGACCGAGCTTGGTCTTCTTGAACCAGAGCACGAACAGACACAGAAGGGTGATCAAGGCGAATGTTGCAAGAGGAATGGGAATACCGAACAGTCGGATGGTCAGCAGATCGTCCAAGGATTTTCGAATACCGATCAGGTTGACGGTATTGCGGATACCATAGCCTCTTGGCAACACCAAGGCGTTTGACCTGATCGGAATAACAGCACCCATGCCGTAGAGTACAATCAACTGATAGATGCCGTTCATGAAAAAGCCGATGATGTAGCTGGTAACCATCTCACGGCCTTTGGCCATGTTCAGGATCTTGCCGCACCACCAGCCCAGAAGAATCGAAATGGGGGTGGAGATAATCATCGCCAGAAGCATGCCCGGAATCCCTACGATGCCCCAGTCGCTGATGAATATCAGGCCGATCTGACCGGCCATGGCCCCGAGAGTCATGCCGAAGTTCAATCCCATGCCTGCAAGGATGGGAATCAGGAGGCTGACGATCAAGAAGGAGTTTCGGACGATACGAATAATGATTTCGCTGAACAAATAGTTTGCCGAGTACCCGCTCAAGGGTATACCGAAGGCACAAATCACCAGAAAGAGGATCGGTACGGTATTGTTGGCCATGAAGCGGAGTACTTTTTGGGTGTTGGTCATCTGAAGCTTCATCGTACCGCCTCCGTTTTTCTGGTCAGGGCGTAGAGGATCATACCGTTGGAAACCACAATTCTTATAACCTCACTCATGTCTGTATGAATCATCGAGTTCATGACCGACGGCGTCATGGTGACAATGCCCTGGAACAGGAAGGTTCCAATCACAACGTTGAGGATTGAAGCCTTGTTCACCGAGGCTCCTCCGATGAGAATTGCCGAAACCGCCGGCAGAGCCATGTAGAAAGGACCCATATACAGTTGGATGAATCCAAAACTTTGCTGATACACGAGGATGCCTAAAGCTCCCAACCAGGTCGACATCACGACACTGAGGGTCCTGATACGGTCTACATTGATGCCGCTTGCACGGGCAAACACAGGATTCGAGCCAACAGCCGTCATTGCAGTCCCTGTCTTGGTGTGCAGGAATGCCCAGATGATGAATGCCAGCAATGCAAAAAACAGGATCATTCCGGTGGGAATCACCAAGTGATCACTTAGTCGAATCGACAGCAGGTTGTTCAGCACATGCAGGTAGTAACCTTCAACCGAAATCGTGGTACGAAGCCCCGATCCACTATAGCCCCAGACCATGGTGGGATTGCTGAAGGGCAACAGCAGCCACATGATGCACATGAAAGCCACACTGGAAAATCCTACATAGGTGGCGATCATCATCTCTCCACCCTTTACCCTGTTGAGCAATTGCCCATACCCCCAGCCGAGGATGACAGCGAACGGGGTTGCCAGAAGAATTGCCAGCACGAAGGAGAAAGGTCCGGGGATATTGATCTGCAGGCTGAGGGTTGCACCCAGGAGTCCGGCAATGATGCCCAAGGGAAGTCCGAAGTTCAGGCCGCAACCACTGTGAATCATCGGAACCATCGCCAAAACCATGACTGCGTTCATTCCGAAACGGTTGAGCGTATCAGAAAGGCTGGTTCCTACATTAACGCCCACGAACGGGGCGAGAATGAAGAGGACCAGCAAGAACAAGGCAATAATGACTCGGGGAAGCCCGAAGGAGCGTACCATGTCCTGTATCGAAGCTTTCAGCTTTTCGAAGTTCATACACTCCCTCCTTGTTTATGGCCGACCATCAACAGACCAAATTCAGCACTGTCGGTGCTGGCTGGCAGAATGCCGAATACCTTGCCGTCGCTGATGATGGCGATCCGGTCGCAAATCGCCCGTAGTTCTTCAAGTTCACTGGATATCATGACAATGGTGGTCCCACTCTCCTCGTTGTATTTCCTGAGCGCTTTGAGTACAAGGCTCTTGGCCCCGATATCAATGCCTCTCGTAGGTTCTGATACAAACAAAAGCTTGGGTGATACAGCAAAGGCCTTGGCCAGACATACTTTCTGTTGGTTGCCTCCACTCAGCTCCTTTGCTTTTTGCTTGGTGCTGGTGCAACGAATTTCCAATTGCTCCACATACGCTTGCGTCTCTTTTTCAATAGCTTCCTGGTCACGCCACTTGATGGCACCGCCCAGGTACTTCTTGAGGTATTTATCCTGGACCTGCATGGCCGTAAAGGAGATGTTCCACTCCAGCGTCTCATCGAGCAGCAAACCCACCCCGCGCCGATCTTCGCTGACAAACGCCATTCCGGCATCAAGGAAGTTGCGGGGATTGTTCAAATCAATCTGATTTCCCTCGAAGGCAACCTTCCCGCCGGCAGGGAACAGGCCCATTGCTCCATTGGGAATACCGAGCTTGCCCTGCCCGGCCATGCCTCCGATACCCAGGATTTCTCCCTTATGCACCTCAAGGCTCACATCCCTTACCGTCTCACCGGGCATATTCACCCACAGATTTTCAATGCTGAGAATCACAGGAGATTTCTCGTAATCGAACGTACGGGTCTGGCGCTGGGAAGTATTCACATCACGCCCCACCATCCAACGGGCGATATCGGTGATGACAACCCCTTGTGCAGGGACCGTCTTGATAATCTTGCCGTCACGCATGACCATGATGGTGTTGCACACATCAATAATCTCTTGAAGACGGTGGGTGATGAAAATTATGGCAATTCCGGAATCACTTAACTTACGCATGGCAGCAAGCAGGCTGTCCGCCTCCTGCTCGGAAAGTACTGCAGTCGGCTCATCAAGGACCAAGAGCTTGATGCCTTCGGTAGCCGCGGTGGCTTCCTTGCTGAGCTCACGTGCGATTTCGGTGAACTGTTTGTGCCCTACCGGCATTTGGGAAACCAACATGTCGGCATCGAGGGGGACATTCAACCGGCCGATGGCTCGTTTGGAAATATCGTCCATCTGTGCACGGTCGAGAGTGTTCATCCTCTCTCCGAACACCTCGCTGAGCCATGTATACTTGAGCGGCTCACGATTAAGGAGAATATTTTCCGTAGCGGTAAAATCGGGCAACAGGGAAAACTCCTGATGCACCATGCCGATTCCTTTTGCCAAAGCATCAATGGGGGATGCGAATTCCACTTTCTGTCCATTCATCAGGATTTCCCCACCAAACCCACCGGTTTGATGGATCTCATCCATGCCAAAGAGAATCTTCATCAAGGTGGACTTTCCTGCACCATTCTCACCGACAAGTCCCAAGATCTCTCCTTTTTTCAGAGAGAAATTGATGTCGCTGAGTACTTGATTGCCGAAAAAGTCCTTGCTGATGTGTCTCATCTCCAGCAAGGGAGCATCATTCTCATTCATCTGTCCTATCCTTCCAAACTTGGTTGTGACTCTTATCTGAGTAGAGACAACAGTTACGACCACGTTCAAATAGTTGTCCCAATAAGCGGTATAAAGGGGGAGAGTACCACTCTCCCCCTCATGATTGCAACTAGAAAACCTTATTTGATGGAGAAATACTTCTCGGGAACAACGAGATCAGCGTTGCCCATGTAGCCCTTGCCCATCATGTAGGTGTCCTGGTAAATGAGGACGTGGTTGCGAGCCCTTACACCAGTGTTGACATCGGTGTAGAAGGAACCATTCCACTTTGCACCAGCGGTGTACTTGCCATACGCCTTCATCAGGTCGGCAAGCTTGAGCAATTCGCTCTCGCCCCTGAGCACGTTGATGGCATGCTGGCCAAGGCCGGCAGTGGTGGTGTAACCATACGAATAAGCCCAGGTGCCGAAGCGGCCTGCGCCACCCTTGGCGACAACAGAAGCTTCAACCTTCTTGAGAATGGCACTAAAGTCGCCAGCCTCAGCAGAGAGGTCGATGCCCAGAGCTCCAGGATATCCCATCAGCGGGCTGGGGAGGTCGGCTTCGATGAAGAAACCACCATAGGCCAGAAGCTGCTTGAGCAAAGGCTCGGTGTGAGCGTCGTTTGTGCAGAAGAATGCAGCATTCTTGCCATAGGTCTCGATCCATGCGGGAACCTTCTCAAGAATATACTGCTGAGCACCGGCGACACCAACGTCGGAGGTCGGATCGGGAGCGGTCTCAAGCACGAACTTCATACCGAATTCCTGACATGTTGCACGCATGATGGCAACACGGCGGCTCATGGTTTCATAACTCATGTGTCTGGGGAACGAGATGTGTACGAAGGTATCGCAGCCGAGCTCATGAGCGGTGCGGATGATCAGATAGCCGCGGGCGACGAAGTCATTGTTGACAGCGAGGTCTGCAGAAGTCTGGATTACATTAGGATCCTCGTGAGCTTCACCGGCGATGGTGATGATGTCGGGTCTTCTCTCCTTGACGCGGCGGAAAGCCTCAGTGGTTCCAGGAATAGCCTGGTTGACAATGATTGCCTTCATTTTCGGATCATCGGCGAGGCCGCTGATTACGCTGATGGTGGTCTCAGCTTCGTCCATAAAGTTGTCAGGATAGGTGACGTGCTGAATGATGCCACCAGTGGAAACGGAACCATACTCCTCGATCAGGCGTTCAGCACCACGAAGATCATCTTCAGACTGGGAGACTGTACCGGTGACAATACCAACATGGAAGTCACTGGCAGCGGGCTTGGCGGCAGTTTCTTTTGTACCTTGTGCAAACAAGAAACTGGAGGCCAGCAGGATGCAAAGAACAAGAGCTAAGGTCTTTTTCATTTCTACTTTTCTCCTTGAATGGGAAATATCCCACGAGTCATGATACGAAAAAGATAGCCAGAATACAAGAAAAGATTGTTTTATTTATGCAACTCGATGTAAATTGCCTGCATTTTTATAGAATAAGGGCATGGAATGCCTCCACGCCCCTATACATTCAACACAATTCGTATACTTTACTTGGTTGCTTGCTGCCTTCTCACTTCATAAAGAAGGATGCCGGTTGCCACCGAAACGTTCAAGGAATCGATATGTCCGGTCATTGGGATTGTAACCAGATGATCGCAAAGCTTCTGTGTCAACTGCCCGATTCCCTTGCCCTCGTTGCCCATTACCAGGACAGTCCGTTTGGGGAAAACAGTCTTGTACACTGCCTGCCCATTCATGGCGGCGCCATAGACCCAGAACCCCTGGCCCTTGAGATACTCGATCTCCCGATTCATGTTGGTGACCGTCGCCAGCGGAACATAATGGGCGGCACCCGAGGAGACCTTCACGACAGTGGTATTGGCCTGGGCGCTGCGTCTCTCCGGGATGATCACCAAAGAGACTGAGAACTGGTCGGCGGAGCGGAGAATTGCACCAAGGTTCTGGGGGTCGGTGATCTCATCAAGCACCAAGACCAAAGCTGAATCGTCTTCCTTCAGACTCGCGCAGAACTCCTTTACCGATATGGCAGGAATCCTGGCCCCGGACCCTTTCACAGGGATGACGAGATCCAGAACCGCTCCCCGATGGTCGGCATGATCGACCATGCGATCCATCTCGACCTTCGCAATCTTCTTGACGATTACCTTGCCGCTTAGCTGTGCCTGGCGCTCCAGCGTCTGGGTGTTGCTCCCCATACCACGTACAAGATAGAGAACAGACCCTGCGGCTGCTCGTTTTAGTCCTTCTTCAATGGCGTGGAAGCCAATAATTTTCTCACCCATATGGTGCTCCTCGTACTGCGTGCAACAGGGCTACCGAATCCGGTAGCCCTGGCCATGTTATTCTTCATCAAATGGAACTGGATTCGGCGAAGTCTCTTCACCCAATGCATCCGAGAGTTCCTGCATCAGCTTCTTTGCCTTCATTCCCAAACGCTTGGGGACTTGGACCATGAGCTTGATGTACATATCGCCCCGGTCGGTCGAATTGAGCTTTGTTACTCCCCTCTCCCTCACCCTGAGCATTTTCCCATGCTGTATACCCGGAGGAATATTCACCTTGATCGACTGTCCATCAATGGTAGGAACCTGTATCTCGGCACCCAGGGAGGCCTGCGTGAATGAGATGGGTATCTTGCAGTACAAATCATAGTCCTGCCTTACAAAATACTTGTGGGGCTTCACGTTTATGTATACATACAAATCACCGGCGGGGCCACCGTTGGGCCCTGCATCACCCATGCCGCGCAGGACAACCCGGCTTCCTGTATCAACTCCGGCAGGAATGGTCACCTTGACTTTCTGCTGCTTGCGCTTCAAGCCGGTGCCATGACAGGAGGAACAGGGGTTGTCGATTACCTGACCGCTGCCATTGCAAGTGGGACATGTGCTGGCGATGGCGAAGAAGCCGCTGTTGCGCCGTACCTGGCCGCTGCCGTTGCAGGTCGGACAAGCCTTTGTCCCGCTGCGGCCTTGAGAGCCTGATCCATGGCACTCTTCACAGGCCACCTGATGCGAGTAGGTTACCTCGACCTTGGTTCCGAATACAGCATCCTTGAAATCAATATCGACATCATAGCGCAAGGAAGACCCGGATTCGGGACCTCGTTGTCCACCACGGCCCTGCGTCCGTCCGCCTCCTCCAAAGAAGGAGCTGAAAATATCCTCAAATCCACCGCCACCGAAGCCACCACCAAAGATATCGCTGAAATCACGATACACATTGGAGTAGTCGCGAGGACCGCCATTCGCACCATCAATGCCCGCAAAGCCGTATTGATCATACATTTTGCGCTTCTTCTCATCGGCGAGGACATCGTATGCTTCGGTTGCTTCCTTGAAGCGTTCCTCAGCAGCCTTGTCACCCGGATTCTTGTCGGGATGGTTGGCAATAGCCAGTTTTCGATATGCCTTCTTAATCTCTTCAAGTGTTGCAGTCTTTCCGACCCCAAGCACTTCATAGTAATCACGTTTCGCCACGATGCGACTTCCTTAGAACAGATTGGCCTCAGAAACATCATGTCGGCCGAAGCCGACATGATGGTAAGCCGTTATGCTATAGTACCCTGTTACCGACTCCTTAGTCTACGACTTCAAAGTCTGCATCCTCAACTCCGTCCTTCTTGTGCTTCGGCTGGGAAGCTGCTTCGGAAGGTTCTTCCTGGGTTGCAGAAGCATTGGCACCCTGAGAGGCAGTGTGCTTGTACACTTCTTCGGCAAGCTTGTATGCTGCCTGTTGCAAGGCCTCATTCTTCGCCTTGATTTCCTCGGCACTCGCCCCTTGATTCTCCATCACTCTCTTCAGGTCGGCGATGGAACTTTCAATCTTTGCCTTATCATCGCCGCTGATCTTATCCCCGTACTCCTTCAAGGACTTCTCCGTGGAGTAAATCAAGCTGTCAGCCTCGTTGCGGGCATCGATACGTGCACGTTCCCTCTTATCCTCTTCAGCGTGAGCTTCTGCTTCCTTGACCATCTTTTCAATTTCGGCGTCACTGAGGCCGCTGGAGGCTTCAATGCGAATCTTCTGCTCCTTGCCGGTGCCAAGATCCTTTGCAGAAACGTGGACAATGCCGTTGGCGTCAATATCGAAGGTGACTTCAATCTGGGGAACGCCACGGGGGGCGGCAGGAATACCGATCAAATCGAACTTGCCGAGGGTCCTGTTCTGGGAAGCCATTTCACGCTCACCCTGCAGAACATGGATGCTCACAGCAGTCTGTCCATCAGCAGCAGTCGAGAAAATCTGGCTCTTGCGGGTTGGAATGGTCGTGTTGCGCTCGATCAAGCGGGTGCAGACACCACCGAGGGTCTCAATACCCAAGGAGAGCGGCGTAACATCAAGCAACAGAACGTCCTTGACGTTTCCACCAAGGATTCCACCCTGGATTGCAGCGCCCATGGCTACAACTTCATCGGGGTTCACGCCCTTGTGGGGCTCCTTGCCGAACAGCTCGCGGACCATCGCCTGGACAGCGGGGATTCTGGTGGAACCACCAACGAGGATGACCTCATCAACATCGGCTGCAGTCAGACCGGCATCACGGAGTGCATTCTTGACCGGGAGCTTGGTGCGCTCGATCAGGTCAGCGGTCAGCTGCTCGAACTTTGCACGGGAAAGAGACATCTGCAGATGCTTCGGACCAGTGCTGTCAGCGGTGATGAAGGGCAGGTTGATGTCGGTGCTGGTCGAGTTGGAGAGCTCGATCTTCGCCTTCTCAGCTGCTTCACGCAGTCTCTGCAAGGCCATCTTGTCATTGCTGAGATCGATTGCGTTGGACTTCTTGAACTCGCTGATCATCCATTCGATGATCCTCTGGTCAAAGTCGTCACCACCGAGGTGAGTATCGCCATTGGTGGACTTAACTTCAAAAACACCATCGCCCAGCTCGAGAATGGAGATGTCGAAGGTACCGCCACCAAGGTCGTACACTGCAATCTTCTCTTCCCGTGAAGCATCCTTCCCAAGGCCATATGCAAGGGCTGCTGCGGTCGGTTCGTTTACGATGCGCTTGACGTCAAGGCCGGCGATCTTGCCTGCATCCTTGGTTGCCTGCCTCTGAGCATCGTTGAAGTATGCAGGGACCGTGATGACGGCTTCGGTGACAGGCTCACCAAGATAGTCTTCTGCGGTCTTCTTCATCTTCTGCAGGATTGCAGCAGAAATCTCCTGAGGTGAGTATAACTCTCCACGGATGTCGATCTTTATCTCATCACCATTCTTGGCGACCACTTTGTACGGAATCTTTCCAAGTTCAGAGGGAACTTCATGATACTTGCGACCCATGAAGCGCTTGATCGACCATACAGTATTCTCGGCGTTTGTAACCATCTGGTTCTTTGCAGGCTGACCTACCAAGCGATCGCCCTTGGAGGTAAATGCAACAATACTGGGAGTCGTCCTCTGGCCTTCGCTGTTTGCAATGACCACAGGATCATTACCTTCCATAACTGCAACGCAGCTATTGGTGGTACCCAAGTCAATTCCTATAATTCTTCCCATTTTATATTTCTCCTCTCCTATGTAACTATCAAATTCATGGTTCAGGGAATTTTCTCCCTGCACCTAAGGTACTCATACCGTAGCTAAACGTCAAACGTTTGGCTTACCTACTTTTACCTTTGAAGGCCGAAGTACTCTGCCATGAAGTTTGTAACCAACGGCATACTCTTCCAGTACCGTTTCGGTTTCCAAGGAATCGTCGGCAACCACCATATAGGCTTCATGCTCTTCGGGATTGAACTCCTTCCCGACTGCTTCAATTCGCCGAAGACCCCAGTTCTTCTCCAATGTAGAGTACAGCTGGGAGTTTACCATCACCACCCCGTCATGCACCTTGGTATAATCCTTGGCGGACTCAGCAGCTTCCAACGCACGGTTGAAATCGTCAAGCGGCTGCAAAAGGTCGCGGATCAGGCTCTCGTTGGCAAACTTGATGGATTCTTCCTTGTCACGGATGAGACGTTTTCTATAATTCTCAAGATCTGCACGGTCGCGAAGCATTTGCTCCTTCAAGGAGGCAACCTCACTTTGAGATGCTGCAAGCTGTTCTTTCAATTGCACGATTTCCAACTCCTTCTGTTCAAGTTCAGACGGGACATTACTTTCCTGTCCTGCTGCTTCCGAAGAAGCAGGAGCCTCCTGCTGGGTTTCAACAGCCTGAGCGGTTGCAGTTTTCACTTCATCTTGTGCATCAGACTTGCTTTTCTTATTTTTCTTTTCCATTCCATCCCTCGATTTCCCATACGCCAAAACAGGGTATTGGCACATGTCTATTTGTAAACCCGGCATACAGAAACTTCCCATGTGCCGGGCTCAGAATCATAACCATTCATATCATAGAGAGTAGCCCGACCTCGGGCATGATGATAACATACTCACACACAAGAGGAAGCGTCAAGTATTTTTGTCCTCTTCCTCATCCAGAGTGATCTCTTCTTCTTCACCCTCAGGAATATACTCAACCCATGCTTTTTCTTCCTTGGCCGAGCCCTCTTCTTCAGAGGGTTCCTCCATCTCAACAGGTTCCTCCATCTCAGGTTTGGAAAGATGGGCTTGGGCCTGCGCCTCTTGTTGCTGGATTGTTTCTGTGATCGTTTGCAGCTCATCCTGTTTTTGGGTCAATTGCAGGGCAAGAGAAGCAAGTGACGCTGCAAGAGCCGCAGCGGTGTTGTTTTCCTGGGTATTCGATGCAATGAGATTCTCTTTCTCACCATTCAAACGGATGAGATCTGCATGCAGGGTTGTCGCCTCATCCTTGAGACGCGCGATTACTTGAGCAAGCTCTTCCTGCTTACGGCCATCCCGTCGCAGTCTCTCCTGCACGTCGTCATTTCGCTGTACCAGTTGCTGAATCTGGGCGGCATACGTTTCCAGATTTACGTGTTCCTGCTCCTTGAGCTTCTCACTCATCTGTTGGGCCTGCAGTACGCGTTCCTGCAACTCCTGGATAAAACTCGTGATAGTATGTACCATGGTATGGAAAGCTTGGTCCATCTTGGTAATGGCATGGGTTAACAGGGCATCCATCTCACCATTGCATTGTTGTGAGAAATCCTTCAAGGACTGTAGTGTTTGGGCATTAACCTCTACCAACAATTGTTGCACTATCTGCTTCTGCTGAACGAGGGTTTCCTCGATTTCAGTCTTAAGCTGTTCATACTGTTTCTTCTGCTCGTTCAGGTCTTGAAAAGCCTGCTCGCGGGCCTGCTCCAATGCATGTCCGTTGGAAGCAATGATTTGATCACTCTCATCTCCGAGCTGGCGGATTTTTGCAAGTTGGCCGGAAAGGACAGCCAGGGAAGCAGCCTCATGGCTCTTGAGCATCTCTGAATGGGATGCGACTCTCGCTTGGTTGGCTCGCTCCACCTCTTGTACTTCACTCTCATACTCCTGGAGCTTTGCATACGAGCTGTCCAACAACTGCTTGACTCGAAGCTGCTGATTGGAAATTGCATCTGTGCCATCCTCTATGATGGCTTGCAACGAATTCCTGAATGCCTCGAGTCTTGCATCGAATCCGTCAATGATCGCCTGTACAGCTTCAATGCGTGGCACTTCTTCCTTGACCTGCTCGATTCGCGCCTCAACCTGTGCTGTGGTTGAGCCAAGCTTGGTCAGGGAGTCGCGATATGTGTTGAGTACACCCTGAAGCTTGGCAAGATCGTCACTGCGAACCTCGAGCTCGGTAAGTTGGTTGTCAAGCCTCATCAGCATCTGCTGGGAGGCTTCAATCTTATGATTGACCCGCTCTTCCACCTGTTGTGCGGTATCCTTGAACTGCGATCGGGCCGATTCCACTTCCCGGGAGAAAAGACTCACCTTCTGCTTCATCAAATCCAGACGTCGGTCACGCTTATCCTCCACCCGCAATAAGTAGATAATAACCAACGTGATTAGAAACAGGATGACAGGAAGCAAGAGTTCAAGTCCCATACCGCACCTCCATGCATTCAGAGTACCAGAGAAGCGAACTCCTTCCAAGAGCAGACTACAAGATCGGCATCAGGGTAGACTGGTTTGTGCTTCGAGGTAATCAGGCAGGAGTACATACCTGCCTTCTTGGCACCTTGACAATCCTTGGAGTAGCTGTCTCCCATGAAAAGAACCTGAGTCGGAGGCAGTGCCAAACGTTCAAGCAAAAACGAGAATGCCCGGCTGCTCGGTTTCAGATAACCGCTTTCTTCAGAGCTGTATGCATGGTCCACGAGGTCAGCAATCCCCAAAGTCTCCAGTTTGCCGGCGAGAGGGAAATCACTGAAAACCGCAATGGCAAGACCATGCCGTTTCGCCTCAATGAGTGCAGAGCGCATCCCATCATATGCCTTGATCGAACGAAATGAACGTTCCCAAGCCTGATAAAACTGCCGCTCGATGGATGCACGAGTTTTTTGCAGACTGTGCGCATCCAGAGGACGGCCGAGCCGACCGGCAACCAAACGAGCCTGAAAGTCCAACAAGCCTTCACGATTCGGCCTCAGGCCCGGCTCCTGATCCTGGAGCCGGCGATACTCTTTACGGGCCCAGTTGAAGGCCATGGCCAACCGAAGCGAAGGGAATGTGGAGCGAAGCATTCTGCTGTTGAGCATCCGCTTGGGATAGATGGTTCCATCAATATCGAGGCACAGTACCCTGATGCCTTGGTCTACCAAGAACCCCATTCTTAATCCCGCCTCCGGCCGCTCTGCTTCTCGTTGCGCTTACGGGCCTTGTCTACTGCAGCCTTGTTGCCGGGTTTGGTAGCCTTCGGTTTTGCTACCGCCTTGCCTCCAGTGTTCCGCTTCACCTCTTTCTGGGGTGCAGGATTGGCTGGAGCCTTAGGCCCACGTTCATGCAGTGAGGGATTTCGCCTCCGCTCACGAAGATCAATCTCGACGGGGATGAGGGTAAAACCAAGGTCCTTTCTGATGTTGTTCTTTAGATATTGGATGTAAATCTGCGGGAATTCCTTTACACGGTTAACAAAAAACAGGAATTTCACCGGATTGGCGCTGATTTGGGTTCCATAATACACCTTATAGTGGCCGCTGCCGCCGCGTGGTGGTTGATAAGCCTCGCTCCAGACCTTGATCGCCTCATTGAGGCGGGCGGTGTCAACGCGCTTGTTCAGCTGCTTCCACACCATCCAGACCATGTCGAGCAGCTTCCCGATATCCTGGCCTTTCAAGGCGCTGATGGAAGTAATCGGTGCAAAATTGAGAATCGGGAACAGGAATCTGACTCGGTCCTTGATCGCCTCCAACTCATTGCCGATTCCTGCAAGCAGATCGATCTTGTTCAATACCAGAATGATTCCCTTTCCACGGCGTACTATAAGATTGGCAATCTTCTTGTCCTGATCGGAAAGTCCTTCGACGCTGTCGATCATCAACAAAACAACATCGGCTTCATCAATCGTCTTGATGGCACGGTTGACCGAGTAATACTCGACATCCTCCTCAACCTTGCTCTTGCGCCGGATGCCTGCGGTATCGAGTACGGTAAAGTCGGTTCCCTTGTAGTTGAAGGCTCCCATCACCACATCACGGGTGGTACCGGCAATGTCACTGACGATTGAAATATCCTTGCCGACCAACAGGTTGGTCAACGTGGATTTGCCGGTATTGGGTTTACCGAGAATCGCAATCTTCACCCGTTCGGCTTCCTCGGGGGCCTCTTCGAGGCTTACCAAATCGAGCATGCCCAGCAGGGTTTCCTCCAACTCCTCGATACCCAGACCATGGGCGGCTGAAACACCCAAAATCCGCTGATACCCATACTCGTAGTATTCCCATAGCAGGTCTTCCCGTTTGGGGTCGTCTATCTTGTTGACCACCAAGACGATCTTGTCGGTGTAGGGGCGCAGGTACTCCAAGAGCTCCCGATCCTCGGCGGTTATTTCGGTGCAGTCCATCATAAAAATTATGGCATCGCTGATGGAGAGCAGGCTCAGGCTCTTTTGTGCTACCAAATCATCCATGCTGTCCCGGTCGACTTTTACTCCGCCGGAATCGATGAGGGTGACCGGGTGGTTCCCCAACAGCCAACGCTCGGGAATCGGATCGCGGGTAACCCCGGGCGTGGGGTCGGTAATGGCTCGGCGTTTTCCAATGAGGCGATTAAAGAGGGTGGACTTGCCCACATTGGGCCGTCCTATGATGGATACCACAGGAATCTTTACCTGGGTATCAACGGTTTCAAATGGTGGTGAAATGATCGAATCGGTCATGCATCCACTCCCTTATATAGGTGGTAATGGTTAGATAGGAGTCCATGCTCAGCACATGTTCGGCAAGTTTCTTTGCCTCCTCGTAGGAGACGGAACGAAGAATTTTACGAACCTGAAGCAGGCTTTGGGACCCCATACTCAATTCATCCAGTCCCATCCCTGCCAACAGCACGGAACAGAACGGATCGGAAGCCATCTCCCCGCAGAGGCTTACCGGTATGTTGTTTTGGTGGGCCATTTCGATAATCATCCTGATCGACCTGAGCACCCCGGGGTGGAATGGCTGATACAGGTAGGCGATCTTCTCATTTCCCCGATCGACGGCGATGGTGTATTGGATCAGGTCATTGGTTCCAATAGAGAAGAAGTCCACCTTCTTGGCCAGAATATCTGCACACAAGGCTGCAGAAGGCACCTCGATCATCGTCCCCACCTTGATATCGGGATCAAAGGGAATGTGTTCACTTCGACACTCCCCCTTGACATGCTCGAGGAGGTGTAAAACAGCGTTCAACTCCTCCACCCCGCTGATCATGGGGAACATGATCTGCAATTTTCCGTAGACACTGGCGCGGAGCAACGCCCTGAGTTGAACGGTAAAGATATCCTTGCGAGAGAGACAGAACCTGACAGCCCTCCAACCGAGGATGGGGTTCTTCTCATCGATACCCAAACCGCTGACCACCTTATCCCCTCCGATATCGATGGTACGGATGGTTACCGGCTTGGGCGCCATAGCCTCGATGATCTGTTTATAGACCTGGAACTGCCGCTCTTCCGAGGGAGTCTCCAAGGATTCCATATACAGGAACTCGGAGCGAAACAACCCGATTCCTGAAGCACCGCAGGCCTTGGCGGCTTCCACCTCGTTGGAAGTCTGGATATTGGTCTTCAAAAGGATCTCATGCCCGTCGGTCGTGGTGGTGGACAGGCCGGCCATCTGGTGCAGCTCAAGTTCGTGCTGCTGCCAGAGAGCATACCGCTCATCGAGCATCTGTGAAACCGTATGGTCTGGCCGGATGAAGGCCTCGCCATAGGTGCCGTCGACGATGATTTCGTCCCCGTCGTTGACTGTCTTCGACGCCCCGCCGGCAGCAAGCACGGTGGGGATGTTGAAAGCCCGAACCAGGATTGCCACATGGCTGGCCCTGCCTCCGCCATCGAGGCAGATGCCCAGGATGTGCGTCTTGTCCATCGCAAAAAGCTCGCTGGGCATCAGGATGTCGGCAACAAGAATCACATCCTCGCTCAGGTGTTCCATCCGTCGCTGGCCCTTGCCCTTGATCGCATCGATCAAGTACAACGATACATCCTTGAAATCCACAGCACGCTCACGAAGCAGGTCGTCATCCGTCTGCTCAAGAAGCGCCACCATGCTCGAGGTAACTGAATCGATGGCCCATTGGGCGCACACCAGATTGGTGGTGATATAGGCTTCAATCTGCTGAATATATTCGGGATCCTCGAGCATAAGCAGATGCGTTTCCAGAATGTCCTTCGACTCTCTGGAAATATTGCTTGCGTCATGCTCTTGCAGTGTTTGTTTCGCAGTCTGCAGGGCGCTGCGGAACTTTGCCAATTCACCAGGCACCCCATCGGCCAGGATATGCTGCTTCTCTGCAGCCAAAGAAGCGTGGTGGTGAACCAACGCCTTTCCCTTCGCCAACCCTTCGGAGGCTGCTATGCCCTTGAATATCCTCATATGTAATGTACTATACGGACTTTATCTACTGATGTAAAGCTGGAAACACAACCGTCGATTCGCTAGAATGGTTACGATGGAAGATCCAATCCTCGATGAAAAACCAAAAAATCACCGCCCTGTAGTGCTGTTTCTCATCTGGCTGCTCTTCACCGTTGCAGTCACAGCTCTCGGATATCCGCGTGTGCGCACCTCCATTGAGGAAAGCGGTGTACTTGAGGTGTTGAAAAACAGTACGGCAGATCAGCAAACCCAAACCAACCTGCGCAAGGTAGAGGTGGTTTTCGTCCAGTATCCCCTGACATACCAAACGTTTTCGGTCCAACAGCCACGACTGGGGGGAAGTGTCTATCACGATACGTTTGAAGCATTGCTCGCCGGACCATCGCTTGAGGTTCTCAAGACTGGAGCGGTCAGCTACCTGCATCCAGACACAACCCTCAGAGGGGTCACCCTCTCCTCAAGCATCTTGTATGTGGACGTCTCCAAGGAGTATTTGCTCTCGCCCGATCTTGAAGCAGCACGCCAGCAGATACGACGCACCGGTCTCGCCTTCCCCCGCGTAAAGGATGTAGTAATCCTTGTTGAAGGAAAACCGCTTAGCTGACCAGATTCTCCACCTGTTCAGTCATCTGGTCCTTGCTCAAGCCGGGCTCCATTTTCAACAAGGCAAGAAATTCACTATTCCCTTTATGCCCGGTGATCGGGCTCATCGCCAATTGATGCATCCCAACCCCATCCTCGGCAAGCAGGTCATACACCTTTCGCATGACCTGTATCAGGATGGTACGGTCCTGCACCACTCCGTTGAAGTTGGTCATCCCCTTGGGAACCTCGAACTGGGGCTTGATCAAGCTCACCAACCAACCATCTTTACACAAGGAAAGAATGTGGCTTGCCGCCCCGGCAATGGATCGAAACGAAAGATCGCAGACGGCGGCATCGCATGCCGGATCCAAAGACTCGAGGGTCATGATGTTCTGTTTCTCATGCACAATGACCTGGTCGTTGGTACGCAAGCGCCAGTCGAGTTGGTTGTACCCGACATCGACGCTATGGACCAGCCTGGCTCCGCGCTTGAGCAGGCAGTCGGTAAACCCTCCGGTGGAAGCGCCCGCATCGAGCATGACTAGATCCTGCACATCCAGAGCGAACCGATCTAGTGCATGCTCAAGCTTATAGCCGCCGCGGGAGACATAGGCATCGAAGGTGAAGGAGAAAGAGGATTCGGGATTGACAAGAAGACGAGGATCGGTTGCGAGCACACCATCGACCAGCACATTGCGGCAGACAATGAAGGCTGTGAGCTGGTCCTTGGTATACTCGTCAAACTGCCGGCCGAGGGCCTTCAGCAGTGCAACCTTCCGAACTTTCATCAAATATCGTACAACCTTGAGAAGCGCTCGATCGAGATTGCCTGACCGCTTGCCGCATCGATGGTGATGCAAACCCCCTGCAACACAGGTGCTGTATTTGCAACTTCGGTACGCAGAGGCATCTGTGTCAGCTGCTTGGCAATCGAGACGGAGGGATCTGAACCGATGACACTTGCAGACGGACCGCAGAGGCCCAAGTCAGTGATGTAGGCGGTTTTCCCAGGGAGAATTTTCTCATCGGCGGTCTGAACATGGGTGTGGGTACCCACAACTGCCGATACCTTGCCGTCCAAATGGAAGGCAATCGCTTCTTTCTCCTCGGAATTTTCTGCATGAAAATCAACAAGAATGATGGGGGTCTGCTTTTTCAGGCGCTGTACCTGGTCGACACCCACCCTGAACGGACAGTCGATGCTGGGCATCGACTGACGTCCCTGGAGATTCAGAACAGCAACCTTGTAGTTCTTGATATCCACCACCACCGAACCATGACCAGGAGCCTGAGGGGGATAATTCGCAGGCCTGAGCAGGCGCTTCTCACTGTCGAGCAGACCCCTGAGATCATCCTGCTGCCAGATATGGTTCCCGCTGGTTATTACATTGATTCCCAGAGAAAAAAACTGGTCCATCAGCGCTGCCGAAAGGCCGAAGCCATTGGCGGCATTTTCACCGTTGACTACGACCACATCAGCACGGTAATCCTTCACCAGGGTGTGCAATCCGATAAAAAGAGCCCTGCTTCCGGGCTGTCCGCAGACATCCCCAAGCAGCAGGGCGACACATGTTTTTGCATCAGCCACGAACAACCTACCTAGCGTACTCGACGACCCTCATCTCTCGGATGATGGTCACCTTGATGCGTCCCGGGTATCTCAATTCAGCCTCGATGCGCCCGGCGATGCCCTTGGCAATCTCCTTGGCACCATCATCGGTGACCTGATCGTTGTTCACCAGAATCCTCAGTTCTCGCCCGGCCTGGATGGCATAGGCCTTATCGACTCCGGTGAAGCTCTCGGCGATCTGCTCAAGAGACTCGAGACGCTTGATGTAATTATCCAACGTTTCACGACGGGCGCCGGGGCGTGCGGCACTGATCGCATCGGCAATCTGTACAATGACAGCCTCGATGGTTTGAGGTTCCGCATCGTTGTGATGGGCAAGGATTGCATTGACAACCCTTGGATCCTCACCAAGGCGCTTTGCCATATCAGCACCAAGTTCAGCGTGGTTCGCATCACTCTCGGTCTCGATACCCTTTCCGATATCATGCAACAAGCCCGAGCGCATCGCAAGCTCACTGTTGGCACCAATCTCACTGGCGATCATGCCGGAAAGAATGGCGACTTCCTTGGAATGGCTGAGCACATTCTGACCATAGCTGGTCCTGAAGTGCAACCTCCCCAAAGCCCGGATGGTTTCCGGACCAACGTTGTGGATGCCAAGATCGAAAATGACCTTCTCACCCTCATCGGCGATGATTCTTCCAATTTCCTTGGTAACCTTGTTGACCACTTCCTCAATGCGTGCCGGATGAATGCGCCCATCCTGGACCAAGCGCTCAAGGGAAACCCTTGCAATCTCTTTGCGAACCGGGTCGAAGCATGAAATGACCACAGCCTCAGGAGTATCATCGATGATGACATCCACCCCGGTAAGGGTCTCAAGGGTACGGATGTTTCTTCCTTCCCGACCAATGATCCTGCCTTTCATTTCGTCGCTGGGCAGACTCACCGAGCTGACCGTCACATCACTGACGACCTCCGTGGCAAGTCTCTGGATTGAGGTCACAACGATATCACGAGCCTTTTTGTCAGCGGAAAGCTGCGCTTCCTGCTCAATCTTATTGATCATGAGCTGCGCATCTCTCCTCGCATCGTTGTACATTGTCTCCATGATGATGTTCTTTGCCTCATCAGCGGACAATCCAGCAATGCGTTCAAGTTCAATAATCAGGCTGCCTTCTTTTTCGGCAACCTCTTGTTCTTTCCGGGAAAGTCCAGCTTCCCGGTCTCCTAATTGCTTTTTGATAGCATCTAATTCAGCCTGCTTATGCTCAAGATTCTCTTCCTTCTGAAGAATTCGTCTCTCGACGCGCTGCAGTTCACTCCGTCTTTCCCTAGCCTCTCGTTCCTGCTGTTGTTGTTCTTTCAACAACTGATCCCGAGTCTCAAGCAAGAGCTCTTTGCTCTTCGCTTCCGCTTCCTTTATCGCTTCCTCGTTCAGCCTGATCGCTCTCTGTTCGACCGAGGTAAGCTTAAATTTCGCATACAGCCAACGGCTCAACCAACCTAAGATGATACCAATAAGACAACTAAGGAGGATGATAAGTATACGTTCCATATACTACCCCCTATTGTAATGGTACTATGATACGTACGCTTGTCCGAATTGTCAAGGCTCGAAAGTACCACTATCATGTCTGTAAGTACAGATTATTCAGTTAATTACGGAGAATTGTACAGCCTTACGGAACAAATAAAAAACCGCCGTCACAACAACAGCGGCTTCACCCAAACGGGTTCCTGATTCATTGAAGAGGCACTTCGGAGGCTTAGTTTTCCTCTTTGTCGCTCTTCTCAGCCTTCTTGGCTGGTTTATCGGCCTTCTTGGCAGCCTTTTCAGCTTTCTTCTCGGCCTTCTTCTCGGGCTTTGCGGTCTTCTCAACCAGCTCGAGGATTACCATCTCGGCAGCGTCACCGAGGCGGTTGCCGGTCTTCAGGATGCGGGTATACCCGCCCTTCCGCTCGACAAACAAGGGAGCGATCTCTGTAAAAAGCTTTACAGCAACAGCTTCGTCGGTGATGTCCCGGGCGATCAGACGGCGATTTGCAACACTGTCAATCTTGGCGCGGGTAATCATCTTCTCTGCCATTCTGCGAACTTCCAGAGCCTTTGCCTTGGTGGTCTCAATCCGTTCATATCTGAACAGGGAGGTCACCATGTTGCGCTTGAGGGCCTTGCGGTGAGCAGAGTTCCTACTAAGCGCATTGAATCCAATCCTATGCTTCATTCTCTTCTTCCTTGTTCCCAGGTACTTTGATTGCTGTCTTCAGAATACTGTAGTCCGTCATCCCGAGACTGAGATTCCATTCTTTCAGCTTTTCCTTGATCTCCTGGAGGCTCTTCTTGCCGAAGTTCCTCGTCTTTGCAATCTCTTCCTCAGTCTTCTTGGTGAGATCGCCGATTGTACGGATGTTGGCATTCTTGAGGCAGTTGCTGGAGCGAACGGTGAGTTCGAGCTCCTCAACCGAGGTAGTGAGAATCTTGCGGACCCTCTCTTCCTCTTCGTTAACCTCATCATTGTTGCTGATCAGAGTCTCGTCGAAGTTGATGAAGATCTGGAAGTACTCCTTCGCAATCTTCGCAGCTTCAGCAAGAGCATTCTGCGGTGCAATCGTACCATCGGTGTAGATTTCCAGTGTAAGCTTGTCGTAATCGCTGCGATAGCCGACACGGGTGGGTTCAATCGAATACTTGACGCGGGTAACCGGTGAGAATGTGGCGTCGATGGGAATGGTCCCGATCTCTTCCACATACTTCTCGTTGATTTCAGACGGGACATAGCCCCTACCAAGGTCAATCTGGACCTCCATCTCGATGTTGGCATCATCCATCATCGTGAAAAGAACCAAATCCTTGTTGGTGATCTCAACCTGGTCACGCTCGAAGTTTGCGCCGGTTACAATGCCGGGCCCCTTGCACTCGATGAGGAGGTTGGTTCCCTCCGAATCCTCGGGCATCCTGATCTGAAGTTTCTTCAGTGCAGCAATGATGTCGGCGATATCCTCGCGGACCCCTGGAAGCTGCTCATACTCGCTGGAAATCAGGTGGGGAACACCATCCTCATTGAAGCTGGTGAACTTGACGGCAGTGACGGCATACCCCTGGATAGATGAGAGGAGCACCCTCCTGAGCGTGTTTCCGATCGTGGTTCCAAAACCTCTCTCAAACGGATAGGCAATGAATTTTCCATAGTTCGGCTCAACTGCGCTGTGTTCGAAGGTTATCCCCTTGGGCTTCTTGAAGCCCTTCAGAAGGTTTTTGCGTGCCATGGTTACTCCTTATCTGGAATACAACTCGACAACCAACTGTTCGTTGATCTTCTCGAGCTCGGTGACTTCACTTCTCCTCGGAACAGCTATGAAGGTACCCTTCATTGCATCCACGTCCAGGCTCAGCCACTGGCAGACACCGGACTTGGTGTATTCCTTGAGGTTTTCTTTAATCATAAGCATCTTCTGACCCTTGGCACCAACGCTGACTACGTCACCGGGGCGCAGGCGGTAGGAAGGAATGCTTACACGCTTTCCATTCACAAAAATGTGACCATGGTTGACGAACTGAGCCGCCTGATTGCGGCTGGCTGCAAAGTGGAGGCGGAACACCACATTGTCGAGCCTCTGCTCCAGAAGCATGATCAAATTCTCACCAGTCTTACCGGGAATTCTTGCTGCTTCGTCGAATGTCAGCTTGAACTGTTTCTCGAGCATGCAATAGGTTCTCTTCAATTTCTGCTTTTCGCGCAGCTGCAAGCCGTAATCGGTCGGCTTCTTGGAACGTGCGCGGGGATCCTTGCCCGGAAGGCCGGTGGACTTTACATCGTTCATCGGGCACTTGCCGCTGTGGCAACGCTCTCCCTTGAGGAACAACTTGGTCCTCTCAGCCCTGCAATATCTGCACTTAGGTCCAGTATATCTTGCCATGTATCTGCTATCTCCTCATCAGACTCTTCTACTCTTGCGAGGTCTGCATCCATTGTGGGGGATGGGGGTGACGTCACGGATGGATCGGACCTTCAGTCCAAGCACACCCAACGTTCTGATGGCGCTCTCACGGCCAACGCCTGGTCCCTTCACAAATACGTTCACTTCCTGCAGTCCGCTGTCCATAGCAGCCTTTGCTGCCTTCTCGGCAGTGGTCTGTGCTGCATAGGGGGTGGACTTCTTGGCACCGCGGAACCCAAGTCCGCCGGCACTTGCCCAAGATACCGCATTCCCGTTGAGGTCGGTTACGGTAACAATGGTATTGTTGAAGGTCGCCTGAATATAGACGTTCCCTTCATATACCGTCTTCTTGACTTTACGCTTTGCTGTAGCCATATGGTACCTGCTCCTTATTTCTTCTTAGCCGCAACGGTCTTCTTCTTACCCTTGCGAGTACGGGCATTGGTCTTAGTCCTCTGTCCATGTACCGGAAGACCCTTACGATGACGAAGGCCACGGTAGCAGCCAATGTCCATAAGGCGTTTGATATTCAGAGCGACCTCTGTTCTCAGACGTCCCTCAACCTTGTACTCTTCCTCGATTACCTTACGAAGTACTGCAAGATCCTCGCTGGAAAGGGTGTTGATGTTGGTATCGGGATTAATATTTGTTTTCTTACAAATTTCAACCGCCGAAAACCTACCGATCCCGTAGATATAGGTCAAGGCGATTTTCACTGCCTTGTTCGGCAAATCTACACCTGCAATTCTCGCCATTCATGGCCTCCTGAATTTCTCTTATAGAGTAGGAAGGCTTGCGCCGAACCCTGTTATCTCTGTCTCTGCTTGTGCTTGGGATTGTCACAAATAATGCGGACCACCCCATTCCGTCTGACTACTTTGCACTTGTCACAAATCGGTTTGACACTTGCTCTTACTTTCATGTTCTAGCTCCTAGCCTAAATATGTTTTGACTTCCTGCCACCCACATTGAACCCATCGTAGTGGTGCATTTTCATGACACCCTCAATCTGGCGCATGGTATCCAGGTCAACGCCGACAAGAATCAGCAATGACGTTCCACCGAAGAGCATGGCCACCGTCGAGGGGAAGTTGAAGAACTTCTGTACCAGCGTGGGAATCAAGGCGATGAAAGCCAAGAAAATGGAGCCGGGAAGAACGATGCGGTTGAGAACCCTTGTCAGGTACTCTTCCAATTTCTCGGACCGTACACCGGGAACCGAGCCACCATTCTCGCGAATCTGCTTGGCCATCTCTACCGGGTTCATAGACACCTGCGTATAGAAGAAAGCAAACGCTATGATCAACAGGGCGTAGATAATCAGATAAGGGGCACCCTGCGGATTCAGCCAATTGGCAAAGGCGGCAAGCCACCTTACTTCCGGGCCCAAGGTAGTAGCGATCTGCAACGGGAAAGAGAGCAATGCGCTTGCGAAAATTACCGGAATAACGCCCGAGGGGTTGACCTTGATGGGGATGTACGTACTTTGTGCACCGTACATCTTCCGGCCTACCACACGCTTTGCGTAGTTCACGGGAATCTTGCGGACGCCCTGCTCCTCGTACACGACGAGAGCGACAACCACCAAGAACATCACAAAAACCACCAAGACAACGATCGGATTCAGCACACCCGCGGAGATGCTTCTGAACAAGACCGACATGGCCTCGGGGAATCTTGCGACGATACCGGCGAAGATCAACAAGCTGATACCGTTTCCGATACCCCACTGGGTGATCTTGTTACCGATCCAAATCAAGAGCATCGATCCGGTGGTCACAGTCAGCATTGCCACCAACGTGAACGGAAGGACGCCCATAGTCATCACGCCGGGAATGGAATTGGCGTAGATGGTTACTACATACGACTGAATCAGACAAACAACAATCGTACCATATCTGGTGTACTGCTGAATTTTCTTGTGGCCTGAAGGATCCTGAGCCAGCTTCTTCAAGGATGGGATGACCAACATCAGCAACTGCACAATAATCTGCGTGCTGATATACGGCATGACACCAAGCATAAAGAGAGAGAAGTTGGAAAATGCTCCGCCGGAGAAGAAGTTCAAATACTCAGTCAGACCGATATTGGAACTTGAGCTCTGTGAAAGAAAAAACAGTTTCAGAACCTCCGGATCAATTCCCGGAATTGGAATCACGGCCCCGATCCTGCTGACGATCAGCAGGCCCAGGGTAATGAATATCTTCTTCCGAAGATCCTTGATTCTATACATCTCAACTAAGGAGTTTGCCATAAAGCCCTTCTTTGTTATCTGATTTCGCCGCCCGCAGCCTTAATCTTTTCGATTGCGCTTGCGGAAACCTTCAGTCCGTCAATGACTACCTTCTTGGTCAGTTCCCCATTGCTCAGGATTTTTGCCTGTGCATTGAAACCCTTGACCAACCCAGCGTCCTTAAGGGCGTCGAGGGTAACTACATCTCCATCTTCAAAGTTGGCGGAAATCACATCGAGGGATACGACCTCATACTCCTGCTTGAATACGCTGTTCGAGAAACCCCTGCGAGCGACACGGCGGTACAGAGGCATCTGACCGCCCTCGAAGCCAAGACGGACACCACCGCCGGAACGGGAATTCTGTCCATCGTGCCCCCTACCGCTGGAGCGGCCCTTCGAGGAAGCGCCACGACCAACGATAGTCTTTTTCATATTGGCACCCTTGGGTGCTTTGATCTGTCCCATCTTACATCTCCTCGACTTTCACAAGGTGAGCTACTACACGGACCATCCCAAGGTTTGCAGGGGTGGCGTCATGTACAACCGAGCTGGAAATCTTGCCGAGTCCCAGAGCCTTGACAGTCCTGCGCTGATTAGGCAGGCAGCCGGCGAGGCCTTTGACCAGGGTGACCTTGATCTTCTTTGCTTCAGCCATCATCTTACCCCCACATCTCGCTCAGGGACTTGCCCCGATTCTTCGCAACAACCTTTGCATCAAACAGGTGCTCCAGTGCATCGAATGCAGCCTTTACCGTATTGATGGAGTTCTTGGAGCCAAGGCTCTTGCTCAGGATATCATTGATACCGCATGCATCGCAAATGGCGCGCACAGCACCGCCGGCGATAACACCGGTTCCGGGTACTGCGGGCTTGAGAAGCACACTGGCACTCTTGTAATTGCCGACGATCTCGTGAGGAATTGAAGACTTCTTCACCGGAACGACAATCATATTGACCTTTGCACGATCGACGGCCTTGCGAATAGCTTCGGTTACGTCGTTGGCCTTGCCAAATCCGTATCCAACCTTCCCGTTCTGGTCGCCTACGACCACCAGGGCCGAGAAGGAGAACCTTCTACCACCCTTGACAACCTTGGCAACACGGTTGAGCTTGATCAGCTTCTCGACATACCCGTCGTTCTTATTGTTATCTCTTTCTCTGGATCTTTCCACAGTTTCCCCCTAGAACTTGACGCCGGCTTTACGTGCGCCGTCAGCGATGCTCTTGACAATGCCGTGGAACAGATAGCCGTTACGATCGAACACACAGGTATCGATATTCTTCTCGAGCATTTTCTTCCCGACGGCCTCTCCAAGCTTGGCTGCATCGGCAACATTGTTCTTCAAGCCCTTCAATTCACCTTCCATGGAGCTGGCGGACACAAGGGTGCACCCGGCCACATCGTCGATGACCTGAACATACATGTGGGAGTTGCTGCGGAATACGCTCATCCTTGGCTTGCTGGCAGTACCGGAGATGTTCTTGCGAATATGATGCTTGCGACGAGCAAGCTTCTTCCTCTTGTCGATTACTCTATTCATCTTTCTTACCTACCCACTATTTCTTTGCCGAAGCGGTCTTACCAGCCTTGCGACGGATGACCTCGTTATCGTACCGAATACCCTTGCCCTTATACGGCTCAGGTCCGCGGAGGGAGCGAATCTCGGCACAAGTCTGTCCGACAAGCTGCTTGTCAATGCCGCTGAAGACAACCTTGTTGGGGTTCTCAACAGTAGCAGTGATTCCCTGGGGAATTACAACTTCAAACAATTCGGAGAAGCCGAGGTTCAGCGTCAGCAGATTCCCTTTCAGGTCGGCACGATAACCGACACCATTGATCAGCAGGGTGCGGGAGAATCCTTTGGAGACGCCCTCGACCATGTTGTTGATCAACTGGCGATAGAGACCTTGGAAAGCATTGGCTTCCTTGGACTCATCCCTGGGAGCAACCT
>NZ_DJGW01000057.1:6374-35575 GCF_002432845.1 Sphaerochaeta sp. UBA5836 | reverse complement strand
ACATGAACAACACCATCGGTGACGGCAATCTTCACCCCTTGAGGTACTGTGATCGGCAATTTTCCAATTCTGGACATGTTATACCACCTTACCAAATAGAGCAGATCAGCTCACCACCGACCTTGTTCTCAGTCGCCTTCTTACCGGTAATGATACCAGCAGAAGTGGATACTACAACAACACCATGTCCGTTGTACACACGGGGCATATCCCTGTATCCGGTATAAATCCGGCGTCCAGGAGTGGAAATGCGTTCAATCCCGTGCAACACAGGCCCCTGAGTCTCGTCATATTTCAAGAAAACGCGGATGTACGAAATACCATCCTTCGTCACCTTCTTGAAGTTCTTGATAAATCCCTCATTCTTGAGAATCTTCACGATCTGAAGCTTCATCTTTGAAGTGGAGATATCTACTTTTTCATGCTTAGCCAAACTAGCATTTCTGATTTTGGTCAGCATATCAGCAACTGGATCACTTACAGCCATTTTTCTCTCCTACCAACTGGATTTGGTAACACCAGGAATCTGGCCTTCACTTGCCAATTTGCGGAAGCAGATCCTGCACATATCGAACTGGCGCATATAGCCACGGGGTCTGCCGCACACTTTACAGCGGTTGACGTGTCTGGTACTGAACTTGGGTTCCCTATTGGCCTTTACGATCATTGATTTCTTTGCCATATGTCTCCACCCTTATTTGCTGAAGGGCATGCCAAGCTTTGCAAGCAGGGCGTAGCCTTCTTCATCGGTCTTCGCGGTCGTAACAATGGCGATATTGAAGCCGCTGACACGCTCGATCTTGTCGAAGTCGATTTCCGGAAAAATAATCTGCTCGGTGATGCCAAGCGAATAGTTTCCATGACCGTCAAAAGCATTAGGCTTTACACCCTTGAAGTCCTTGACGCGGGGAAGAGCAATACTAATCAACCGTTCCAGGAAAAACCACATGTTATCCCCGCGAAGGGTGACCATGGCGCCAATCTCCTGACCCTCGCGGACCTTGAAGTTGGCAATGGACTTCCTGGCCTTGGTTTTCAGTACATGCTGACCGGTGATCTGCTCGAGCTCTTTCACAGCAGCATCGAGAAGCTTCTTATTGGTAATAGCCTCGCCGACACCAACACTGACAACAATCTTTTCCAAGGCTGGAATCTGCATCTTGGAGGTGTAGCCAAGTTCCTTGAACAGGGCAGGTGCCACAGTTTCGAGGTATTTCGTTTTAAGGTTTGGTACGAACTTTTCCATTAGATCACTTCCCCGGTTTTCTTGGCATAGCGGACTTTGTTTCCACTTTCATCAAACTTGTACCCGATCCTGGTAGGCTCACCCTTGCTGGTGACATACGCAACGTTGGAAACGTGGATCGGAGCCTCGATTTCCATGATGCCGCCCTTATCCTGCGAATTCTTCTTTTTCATGGTCTTCTTGACCATGTTGGCACCCTGGACGACGACCCTCTCATTCTCACGGTCTACCTTTACGATTTTGCCGGACTTTCCTTTGTCCTTTCCAGCAATAATCAGTACGGTGTCGTTCTTCTTAAGCTTCATGTGCACACTCCTACAACACTTCCGGCGCGAGTGAAACGATCTTCATGTACTTGTCACGCAGCTCTCTAGCTACGGGCCCGAAGATACGCTTGCCGCGCGGGTTATTGTTGGCATCGATGATAACACAAGCGTTGTCATCGAACCTGATATAGGTACCGTCAGGTCGGCGGTATTCCTTCTTTGTCCTCACAATGACCGCCTTCATGACGTCACCCTTCTTGATGGCGCCGTGGGGCAGGGCATTCTTTACAGCAACTACAATAATATCACCGATGCCGGCAACATACCGGTGGCTGCCGCCAAGCACCTTGATGCACTGCACCTGCTTGGCACCACTGTTGTCCGCAACATTCAAATACGTCTGCATCTGTACCATATCGTCTCTCTCCTATTAGCGAGCGCGCTCGACGATCTGCACGAGACGCCAGCACTTATCTTTGCTGATGTGGCGGCTTTCAACAATACGTACTGTGTCGCCGATATTGGCCTCGTTCCTTTCATCATGTGCCTTCACTTTCTTGGTGGTGGTCACATACTTCTTATACAGGGGATGCAGTCTTCTGGAGGAGATGGCCACGACAATAGTCTTGTCCATCTTGTCACTGACCACCTGGCCGGTAAAACTCTTCTTGTTAACTTCCATCTGAATCGCTCTCCCTTACTTTGCCGCTTTCCGGATTCCGAGCTCATATTCACGAATGCGGGTATTCACACGAGCGATATTCCGCCTGATGGTGCGAACAGCAAGCGGATTTTCCACATGCCCGAGCACTCTTCCCATGCGAAGGTCAAAATACTCTTTGTGCAGCTTTTCCTTCTTGGCAGTCAGCTCGTCAAGGGTCAAATCATTATATGAATTTTTCATACTCTCACTCCACTTCCCTTCTGGCGACAAACTTCGTCTTAATCGGAAGCTTGGACGCTGCAAGCGCCAATGCTTCACGAGCCAGCTCTTCAGTAACGCCGCCCATTTCAAACATGACAGCACCGGTCTTTACCACAGCAACCCAGCCTTCGGGAGCGCCTTTACCGTTACCCTGACGGGTTTCAGCAGGCTTCTTGGTGTAAGGCATGTCGGGGAAAATCCTGATCCAAACCTTACCACCGCGCTTGATATGACGGGTCATCGCGATACGAGCTGCCTCAATCTGGCGGTTTGTAATCCACTTCGGCTCGAGAGCCAACAGGGCATACTCACCAAAAGCAATCGTAATTCCGCGATGGGCAACACCATCGGTGGTACCACGCTGTTTCTTTCTATATTTTACTCTCTTTGGACTAAGCATGGCCTACTAACTCCTTGCCTCAAGGCTTTCGCTCTTGCTGGGCTTTCTTACCAACCCGCCGGCGTCCTCTTTGATTGTACGATCGTAGATTTCACCATTGAATACCCAAACCTTGACGCCAATGACACCAAAGGTAGTATTAGCAGTAGCAAAACCATAGTCGATGTCGCTGCGCAGGGTATGAAGAGGAACACGTCCTTCCTTCATCCACTCCGAGCGTGCAATTTCTGCACCACCGATACGACCGCTCAGCCTGATCTTCACACCCTGGGCACCACTCTGAATCGCCTTGGAAACAGCAGTCTTCATTGCTCTGCGGAAAGAACCGCGGGATACAAGCTGCTTGGCGACGTTCATGGCGATCAACTGGGCATCCGCCTCGGGCTTCTTGATTTCCTTGATCTTAATCTGCACCTTCTTGTTGGAAAGCTTCTGCAGACGTTCACCAAGCTTCTCAACATTAGCACCCTTGCTTCCAATAATGATGCCGGGGCGGCTGGTGGTGATTACAATCGTAATGCGCTGAGGCTTGCGGATGATTTCAACATCGGAAATTTCAGCACCCTGGACTTCCGGGCATTCAACCAAAGCCTTTCTCAGCTTCAAATCTTCGTGCAGGGTCTCTGCATACTCCCTGGGGTCCACATACCATTTGGACTTCCAGGTCTTGTTGACTCCAAGACGGAGTCCAATAGGATTAACTTTCTGGCCCATTTATTTCCTCACGCTTGCTTTTTCGTCAACGACGACGGTAATGTGTGACATCCTCTTAAGCAGAATATCCCGTCTTCCATGGGATCTCGGCCAGACTCTCTTGAGCCTCGGACCCTCGTTAACCTGCAACTCCTTGATCACAAGATTCTCTTCATCGATCTTCTTGTTCTGATCAAGAGCATTTGCACAAGCGGATTGCAACACTTTCAGGATCAAATTCGATCCCTTCTGGGGCATAGCCTCGAGAATTGCAACAGCCTCCACATAGGACTTATTCCTCACAAGATTGGCGACGGGGCGAACCTTGGAAGGAGATACCATCAGATACTTTGCAGTTGCTGAGTAACCTTTCTTTTCTTCCATATTAGTACCCATTGCGATTAACCAACCTTCTTGTCGGATGCATGCCCGCGGAAGATTCTGGTGGGTGAAAACTCACCAAGCTTGTGCCCTACCAGGTTCTCCGTCACAAATACAGGAATCCAAGTCTTTCCGTTGTAGACGGAAATCGTGAATCCCACCATTTCAGGGATGATCGTTGAACAGCGGGAATAAGTCTTGATCATCTGCTTCTGATTAGTCTTGAGAGACTCCTGAATCCTCTTATACAATTTCTTCTCAATAAAAGGACCTTTTTTGATTGATCTAGCCACTTTCTTCTCCTACTTCCGCTTCTTCACGATAAAGGCACCGGAAGGCTTCTTCTTGGAACGAGTCTTGCCACCCTTGGTCGGCTTACCCCACGGGGTAACAGGGTTGCGTCCAGCTGCAGTCTTGCCTTCACCACCACCATGCGGGTGATCGATCGGGTTCATTGCAACACCGCGAACCTTGGGCCTTCTTCCCAGGTGACGGCTTGCGCCGGCCTTTCCGAGGCTGACATTCATATGGTCTTCATTGCCGAGCTGCCCGAGGGTAGCATAACACTCACCGAACACCATGCGCATTTCACCGGAGGGGAGGCGCAGCGTTACATAGTCACCTTCCTTGGCGACAACGGTTGCACCAAGACCTGCAGAGCGGACAAGCTGTCCACCGCGACCGAGGGTGAGCTCAACGTTGTGGACCATCAACCCAAGGGGCACTTTCTTCAAAGGAAGAGCATTGCCGCTCTGAATGGGAGCATCAGGTCCGCTGACCACGGTGGTCCCTACGGTCAGTCCCTTCGGAGCAATCATGTAGCGCTTCTCGCCGTCGGCATAGAATACCAAGGCAATGTTTGCACTGCGGTTCGGATCGTATTCGATAGTCTTGACAATTCCGGGAATGCCGTACTTGTCGCGCTTGAAATCGATAATACGATATGCACGCTTATGGCCACCGCCTCTACGGCGAACACTGATGCGCCCGAAAGTATCCCGACCAGCCTTCTTGGTAAGGCCGACGGTCAAGGACTTCTCAGGCTTGCTGGCAGTCAGCTCGCTGAAGACCAAAGTAGTCTTCTGGCGAAGGCCGGGAGTATTGGGCTTGTAAGTTTTTAGAGCCATGTTCCAACTTCTCCTTATACGCCTTCGATGGCCTGGATGGTTGCACCCTTGGCCAAGGTTACGACAGCCTTCTTCCAATCACCGGTGTTACCAAGGATGCTGCCACCCTTACCGCGGGAATACTTCGGCTTGCCCTTTACAATCATCACGTTGCAATCGGCAACCTCAACTCCAAACAGCTCCTTTACAGCAGCCTTGATCTGGAATTTATTGCTGTCCATGTGGACCTTGAACGTGTACTTTTTCGTTTCGCCTTCACGAGCAATGTTTGTTTTTTCGCTCAGAACGGGCTCGATGATAATTTGATCTGCTCTCATTTCCGGTCCCCTTATTTGTCGCCGTAGAAATCGTTCAGATTTTTAGCGGCACCTTCCAGAACCAAGAGCTTTCTTCCATACAGCAGTTCCTTTGCAGAAAGCCTGTTGTATGAGAGAACACGCAGGTACGGAATGTTCCTCGCAGCGCGGCGCACCATCTCATCATCATCCTTCAAGATCAGGATGGTTCTGGACTCATCCTTCACAAAATTCTTGATGATCTGGTTCAAATCCTTGGTCTTGCCACTTTCAATGGAGAAATCCTCAACTACTACGAGGCGCTCCTCCTTGACCCCCAAAGAGAGCAGGCTCTTCATGGCAAGCCTCTTCATCTTCTTGGGAAGGTTGTAGCTATAATCACGCGGCTTGGGTCCGAAAATCGTACCACCACCAACCCAGACGGGAGACTTCTTGTCACCGGCACGTGCGTTACCGGTTCCCTTCTGTTTGTATGGCTTTACGTTGCTGTAATGGACCTCAGCGCGGGTCTTCGTGCATGCAGTACCGACACGCCGGTTTGCAAGCTCGTTGTTTACGGCATAATAAATGGATCCGTCACTCACTTCTCTGTTGAACACTTGATCATTCAACTCAATGCTTCTGACTTCACTGCCGTCAATTGAAAAGACTTTCGTTTCCATATATCTCGCCCCTACTTCTTAATCGCTTTCTTGACGATGACGACACTCTGGGCGGGGCCAGGGATTGCACCCTTAACCATAAGGACCTGCATCTCTTCATCGACACGGACGACCTTCAGGTTCTGAACCGTCATCCTCTCATTACCCATGTGGCCGGCCATTCGGTGACCCTTGAACGTGCGGGCAGGGGTGGATGACATTGCAGTACCACCGATATCGCGGTGGAACTTGGAACCGTGGGTGGCGCGACCGCCAGAGAAGCCATGACGCTTCATACCACCGGCATAACCCTTACCTTTCGTAGTCCCGGTGACGTCCACAAAGGCGGCGTCCTTGAATATATCCACGCCCAACACCTCGCCGACGGTAAGTTCCTTGTCATAGTCACGGAACTCAATGACATGCTGCTTCGGCTCACACACATCGGTGAACTGCCCTGCATACGGCTTGGTGATAGTGCTTTTTTTCTTGTCAATGGAACCCAGGACGGCAGCACTATATCCGTGCTTTTCGTCAGTACGTTCCCCGACAACAACATTGCCCTCAATTTTTATTACAGTCACGGGTGTGAGCCTGCCTTGCGCATCAAACACCTGTGTCATTCCAACTTTTTTGCCGATAAGCCCTAACATCTCTTACCTCAACTCTCTTACTGTTTAATCTCTACATCCACACCGGCAGGGAGCTCAAGCTTCATGAGGGCATCCATGACTTTTGATGTAGGATCCAAAATGTCAATCAACCTTTTGTGGGTTCTCATCTCGAATTGTTCACGAGACTTTTTATTGACAAAGGGCGATCTCAGGACAGTGTACTTGTTAATACGAGTCGGGAGAGGAACAGGCCCGGACACAGTAGCGCCAGCCCTGACGACAGTTTCAACGATAGCTTTAGAGCTCTGTTCAACAAGCTCAATATCAAAGCCTCTCAACCTTACTCGAATTCTTTCTTTAGCCATTATTCCTCCAAAAAACGGGCCTTGCCATCACCAACCGATGATGGCAAGACATTCGTCAATGAACTCAGTCGATAATCTCGGTTACCTGACCGGAAGCAACGGTTCTACCACCTTCGCGGATAGCGAAGCGGAGGCCCTTGTCCATGGCGATCGGGTGAATCAGCTCAACAATAATCTCGGTGTGGTCACCAGGCAGAACCATCTGCTTGCCTTCGGGCAGGTTTACCGTACCAGTGATGTCAGTGGTGCGGAAATAGAACTGCGGGCGATAGCCGCTGAAGAACGGAGAGTGACGACCGCCTTCATCCTTGCTCAATACGTACACGGTACCATTGAACTTGGCGTGGGGCATGATCGACTTGGGCTTTGCCAGAACCTGGCCGCGAACAACGTCCTTCTTGTCAACACCGCGCAGCAGTGCTCCGATGTTGTCACCAGCCTGACCTTCGTCGAGCAGCTTGTTGAACATCTCAACGCCGGTTACGACGGTGTCACGGGTTTCCTTGATACCGACGATGGAAGCAGGATCGTTGACCTTGATGATACCGCGTTCGATACGACCGGTAACAACGGTACCGCGACCGGAGATGGAGAAGATGTCTTCAATCGGCATCAGGAAGGGCTGGTCAACAGCACGCTCCGGAAGCGGAATATAGGTGTCCATGGCTTCGAGCAGCTCGTCGAGGCACTTGGTCTTCTCAGGATTGTCGGGCTCGGTCATGGCTTCATAGGCGCTGCCGCGGATTACCGGAGCGTTGTCGCCATCGAATCCCTGTGCACGAAGCAAGTCGCGCATCTCTTCCTCAACGAGGTCGATCAATTCAGGATCGTCAACCTGGTCGCACTTGTTGATGAATACGATCAAGCAGGGTACACCAACCTGGCGGGCAAGGAGGATGTGCTCCTTGGTCTGAGCCATGGCTCCGTCGGTTGCTGCAACGACGATGATGGCGCCGTCCATCTGAGCAGCACCGGTGATCATGTTCTTGATGTAGTCAGCGTGACCCGGGCAGTCAACGTGAGCATAGTGCCTGTTGGTGGACTGATACTCAACGTGTCTGGTGTTAATGGTAATACCACGCTCTTTTTCTTCAGGGGCGTTGTCAATTGCATCGTAAGCGAGTGCCTTATCGCCGAACAGTCTTGCACAGTGCATGGTAATTGCTGCGGTAAGGGTAGTCTTGCCATGGTCAACGTGACCGATGGTTCCTACGTTTACGTGTGGCTTGTTCCTCTGAAATTTCTCTTTTGCCATCATTTCCTCCTTGTGACGTTCCATAGACGGTCACAAAAATAATTAATATGTGCTCATAAAGGCCCAAAGCCTTTACCATTCCGATTGAGACAAACTAATTACTTGGAAACATGACATAAGAGGATTCCAGAGGTCCTCAGGCCTGGAGAATCCATCCTGACGACATAGTATAAGTTTTTTAAAAAACTTCGTACTGCCTGAAACCACCTTATCATTGCTTCTGCAATAATTGGTTTGGCTCTTCATAGCACCGCATAGGCATAGCTGTGCGGACACCTTAAGCACTATATGCGAAAGCAGTTTTTATGTCAAGCAATACTCTTTTGTTTATATACAGATACAAAAAAAAACGGCTTTTCTTTTGAAAAAGCCGGATTTTCTTTGGTATAGGACTACCAACGGTAGTGACTGAAAGCCTTGTTGGCCTCTGCCATCCTGTGGGTGTCTTCCTTCTTCTTGAAGGCGGAACCGGTATTCTGGAAGGCATCAAGGAGCTCGGCACCGAGCTTCTCAGCCATGCTGCGACCATTGCGATTGCGGGCGGCGGTGATAATCCAACGCATTGCAAGCGCTTCGCGGCGATTGTCACGAATCTCAACAGGAACCTGATAGGTGGCACCACCGACACGGCGGCTCTTTACTTCTACAACAGGCTTCACATTTTCCAAGGCTTTGAGAAATACGTCCAACGGCTTCTCACCGGTCTTCTCGCCAAGGCTGGCCATAGCCTGGTAGATGATCCTGGTGCTGATGGACTTCTTGCCATCCACCATCATGCGGCAGATGAACTTCTCAACAATGACACTCCCATAGACGGGATCGGGCAATACTTCCCTGACGGGAGCAGTAGTTCTTCTTGACATATTCCATCTCCTCCCTTATCAAGCCTTGGGTCTCTTCGCACCATACTTGGAGCGACTTCTCTTCCGATCTGCAACACCGAGGGTATCCTTGGCACCGCGGACAATGTGATAGCGAACACCGGGAAGGTCCTTGACCCTTCCACCGCGCAGAAGAACAACAGAGTGCTCCTGCAGATTGTGTCCGATACCGGGAATGTACGCGGTAACTTCAATACCGTTGGAAAGGCGCACACGGGCGACCTTTCTCAGAGCAGAGTTCGGCTTCTTCGGGGTGACGGTCATAACCCTGGTGCAAACACCACGCTTCTGGGGACAACCTTCAAGGGCTGGGGACTTGGTCTTGTTGCGGACGCTTGTCCTCCCCTTTCTGATCAGCTGATTAATAGTAGGCATCTTGTAGACACACTCCCTTTTCTTTCTTTGATCCACCGCTTCTCACAAAAGCAGGGATCTGCGCCACCCCTACGGGCAGCGCCTCGTATGTAAAATCCGTACCCAGCATGGACACAGCGGTGTGGTTTTTACACGAGTCGTTCCAGGCTGTGGATACGCCGACAGGCGCATCCATCACTCCTCGTCCAAATCGTCCACATCCACGGTATCACCTACGGATTTCATGTCTGCCAAATCTTCGACGTCGAAATCATCGTCATCAATCATCTCTTGACGCCTGGACTCCTTGACCGCATCAACTTTCTGCTGCAGTGCAAGCAACTCCTCGTCCTTGAGTTTCACATCACGGTACTTCTTCATGCCGGTTCCGGCAGGAATGAGGTGGCCGATGATGACGTTCTCTTTCAGACCGCGCAACTCATCTTTACTACCAGCAATTGCTGCGTTTGTCAAGACCTTGGTAGTCTCCTGGAAGGAGGCTGCACTGATGAAGGAGTCGATGCTCAAGGATGCACGGGTGATGCCAAGCAGCAACGGCCTTGCAACAGCAGGCTCGCCGCCTTCGGCGATCACCCGGTCATTTTCCTCGAAGAACCGATACTTATCAACCTGCTGCCCATGAATCAGGTTGGTATCACCAACATGGACAACCTCGACCTTGCGGAGCATCTGCCTGACAATGACGCCAAGGTGCTTGTCGTTGATCTGTACACCCTGCATGCGGTAGACCTCCTGAACCTCGTCCACCAGGAAGGACTGCAAAGCGTTCTCCCCGAGGATGTCCAGGATGTCGTGCGGATCCACAGAGCCGTCACACAGTGCCTCGGCAGCTTCCACCGAGTCGCCGTCACGTACCAACAGGTTCCTGCCCATCGGTACCATGTGCTTGTACTCATGGCCGTACGGATCGGTGATCACGATGGTCCGCTTGCCCTTGACGATTGATGCAAAGCTTACCAAGCCTGCAACCTGGGCAAGGATTGCCGCGTTGCGGGGCCTTCGAGCCTCGAAAAGCTCGCCGACACGGGGAAGACCACCAGTGATATCCTTGGTCTTGACACCTTCCTTCAGCAGCTTGGCAAGGATGGTGCCCCTATAGACCTTGGCATTATCATTGATCTGCAGATACGAGCCTCCGGGCAACAGATATGCTGCAAGCACATCGCCCTTTCCGTGCTCTGCACTCGTAATCTCGATGCGGGGCTGGAGCGACTCCAAACTGTGTTCGGTAATCTTCTTCTCGATATTGCCTGTCTCTTCGTTCACTTCCTCGATCAAGGTGGTTCCCAGCTTGATATCGACGAAGTTGACAAAACCGCCTACTTCAGCCAACACAGGTTCACTGAATGGGTCGAAGGAGGCAATCGGAGTCTTCGCCTCCACAAACTGGCCGCTTGCAACCAAGAGCTCGGAACCGGTCTTGACCACCTGACTGGTGGAGTGGCCGACAAGATACACCTTGGAACCGACAATCTTTACCGACCCGTTCTCTCCACTGGTCACTTCCTTGCCCTTCTTCAGGTACAATGGGGTTCCCTTGGCTACAATCGATCCATCCTCAACCAACAAGGAGTCGTATTGACCTTCATTAATAACGGCATTGACACGGAAATATTCGATGTGGCCCTTGCGGGTGAATACATCGACCGAGTCACTCTCTCGGACGACCCTGGTTCCGGTGATGTTGCCGATAAGCACGGGATAGTTGAAAGTAAGCTTGTTCTCCTCCGCACTCGTCGAAGCAGTACCACCGACGTGGAACGTACGCATCGTCAGCTGGGTACCCGGCTGACCGATGGACTGGGCGGCGATGATGCCGACCGCCTCACCGATGACAACCGGCCTGTTGGTTGCAAGATTGCGGCCGTAGCACTTGCGGCAGACACCGTGCTTCGCTTCACAGGTTAGCACAGTCTTCAGCAATACGCTCTCAATACCGGCTTCCTCGATCTTGAGGGCGGTAGCCTCATCGATTTCGACATTGGCCTGGGCAATGACCTCGCGGGAGAAGGGATGCAGGACATCCTCGACGGGACAGCGTCCGACGATGCGCTCGGACAGCGATTCGACAATCTCATCGCCATCCTTGAGAGCTCCTCTCCAGATACCGTTGATCGTGTGGCAGTCATCCTCATTGATGACAACATCCTGGCTGATATCAACCAGACGGCGGGTAAGGTACCCTGCCTCAGCAGTCTTGAGTGCGGTATCGGACAGACCTTTACGGGCACCGTTGGTGGAAATGAAGAACTCGATGATCGAAAGACCTTCCTTGAAGTTCGACTTGATGGGGAATTCGATGACGTCGCCGGACGGCTTTGCCATCAAACCGCGCATACCACCAAGCTGCCTGATCTGGGTCTTCGATCCTCGAGCACCGGAGTCAGCCATGAGGAACAGCGGGTTGAAGCCGTTCTGGCTGCTTCGCAACTCACCCATCAAAGCGTCGGTAAGCTGGTCATTGGTCTGTGTCCAGACCTCGATGACCCTGTTGTACCGTTCTTCCTGGGTGATATGACCCTGGCGGTACTGCTCGAGAATTCTCTGCTGCTCGTTGTTCGCCTTACTGACCAATTCCTGCTTGGCAGCGGGAACGATCATATCCGACAGGCCGATGGTTGCACCGAAGAGCGTTGCATACTTGTACCCGATATCCTTGATGGAGTCGAGCATCTCAACGGCGATGGAGTTGTCGTTGGCCTTCAGGGTGTCACCGATCAAAGCCTTGAGCTCCTTGTCTCCAAGGGTTGCGTTCTGGAACGGAACACTCTTGGGAAGGACGGAATTGAAAAGAACGCGGCCGGGAGTGGTCTCAATCTTGGTCCCATTCTCCAGCTTGTAGCGAATCCTCGCATTATAGGAGAGCAGTCCGGTATCAAGAGCCGCCTCAAGCTCGTCGATATTGTCAAAATACTTGCCTTCGCCGGCGGCACCCTTCATGTCACGGGTCAGGTAGTTGATACCAAGAACCATGTCCTGAGAAGGATAGACGATCGGTTTTCCGTTTGCGGGGTCGAGCAGGTTTGTAACACTGAGCATCAGCGTCCAACACTCAAGCTGGGCTGCATGCGTCAACGGTACGTGCACCGCCATCTGGTCGCCGTCGAAGTCGGCGTTGTAGGCATGACATACCAGCGGATGCAGCTTGATGGCCTTTCCATCCACGAGGACGGGGTCGAAAGCCTGAATGCCAAGACGGTGCAGCGTAGGTGCACGGTTGAGCAGGACAGGGTGTTCCTTGACAACTTCATCAAGGATGGACCATACGGCATCGGTCTCTTCCTCAACCAGGCTCTTCGCCTTCTTGATATTGTAGACAACGCCATCCTGTACCAGCTTCTTCATGATGAAAGGCTTGTACAGCTCAAGGGCCATCTTCGAAGGAAGACCGCACTGGTGCATTCTCAGCTCGGGACCGACAACGATTACCGAACGTCCGGAGTAGTCAACACGCTTTCCGAGCAAGTTCTGTCGGAACCTGCCCTGCTTGCCCTTCAGCATGTCGGAGAGGCTCTTCAACGGCCTGTTGCTCGCGCCCTTGACAACCCGCTTGCGCTTTGAGTTGTCAAAGAGAGCATCCACCGCTTCCTGAAGCATACGCTTCTCATTGCGGATGATGATGTCCGGTGCGTTGAGCTTGACCAAACGGTCAAGACGGTTGTTTCGGTTGATCACGCGACGATACAGGTCATTCAGGTCGCTGGTGGCAAAACGGCCGCCATCGAGCTGTACCATGGGCCTGAGATCGGGGGGAATGACAGGAATGACGGTGAGAATCATCCACTCAGGGCGGTTGCCGCTGTCACGGAAGTTTTCACACACCTCGATGCGCTTGAGCAGGCGCTTGTCGGCCTTGTCTCCCTTGAGGCGCATCTGTTCGCGAAGATCGCGAGAGAGTTCCTCGAGGTCGAGATTGACCAAAAGCTTGCGTACCGCCTCGGCACCCATGCCTGCCTCAAAAGAGTCGCCATACTGCTCACGAGCCTGCCAGTACTCCTCTTCGGAAAGCAACTGCTTGCTCTTCAGATTGGTATCCCCTGCGTTGATCACTACATATTTCTCATAGTAAAGAATGCTCTGCAGGGAGTTGCGGGTAATATCGAGCAGCATGCTCATACGGCTGGGAACCGAGCGATAGTACCAAATATGGGAAACCGGGGCCGCCAAGGTGATGTGACCCATGCGTTCACGACGCACCTTGGTATTGGTAACCTCGACACCACACCGGTCGCAAATGACACCCTTGTAGCGAATCGATTTGAATTTACCGCAGTAGCACTCCCACTCCTTGGTCGTACCGAAAATCTTTTCGCAGAAAAGACCATCGCGCTCCGGACGAAGGGTGCGGTAGTTGATCGTCTCCGGCTTCTTCACCTCGCCGTAGGACCAATCCTTGATCTGTTCCGGCGAAGCCAGCTTTATCATGATGCTATCGAAATCTTGAATTTCTTTCATCCGTACTTCTCCTGGTTAGTTGAGGGAGCCTTTCGACTGCTTGGCGATCAACTCTTCATCACGTTCAGTAAGGGGCACCTGCCGACCCTTGGAGTCGTACACAGACATATCCAGAGCCAAGCCGCGGATCTCCTGAACCAAAACGTTGAATGCCTCGGGCATTCCTGCTGTAGTAGCCGGCTCACCCTTGACGATACTCTCATAAATCTTGACACGTCCGTTCATGTCGTCACTCTTGATGGTCAAAAGCTCCTGCAGCGTATTGGCAGCGCCGTACGCCTCAAGGGCCCACACTTCCATCTCTCCGAGTCTCTGACCACCGAACTGAGCCTTGCCGCCGAGCGGCTGCTGGGTTACCAGAGAGTAGGGACCGGTTGAACGGGCATGCATCTTGTCATCGACCAGGTGGTGCAGCTTCAAATAGTAGATATATCCGCAGAATACAGGGTTGACGAACGGAACACCGGTCAAACCGTTGTAAAGAACGGTCTTGGAGTTCTCAGGCAGCCCCGCCTCGCGCATTTTCTCCTCGATCTGAGCCATCGTTGCACTCTGGAAGACCGGAGTGGAATACCACTTGTCCAGCTTCACGGCAGCCCAACCCAGCTGGGTCTCCATCAACTGACCGATGTTCATTCGGGACGGAACGCCCAACGGGTTCAAGCAGACATCAAGCGGAGTGCCATCAGCCATGTACGGCATGTCTTCCTCGGCAAGAATTCGGCTTACAACACCCTTGTTGCCATGCCTTCCCGCCATCTTGTCACCTTGCCTGAGCTTGCGCTTGGTGGCGATAAGGACCTTCACCGTCTCCTCAACACCGGGAGGAAGCTCGTCATTGTTGCTTCGCTTGAGGCGCTGGATGTCGATGACCGTACCCTCGGTTCCATGGGGAACCTTCAGGGAGGTGTCGCGAACCTCCTTGGCCTTCTCACCGAAAATCGAGTTGAGCAACTTGAATTCGGGAGTCGTATCGCTCTCACTCTTGGGAGTCACCTTGCCGACCAGAATCGAGCCCGGGCGGACTGCGGTTCCGATGCGTACAATGCCATCCTCATCCAACTGCTCAAGCATTTTCTCGCTCGTATTGGGGATATCGCGGGTAAGCTTCTCAGGACCGAGCTTGGTCTCACGGATATCAGTGGTGAACTCCTTGATGTGGACCGAGGTGAAAATATCGTCCTTGACAACGCGCTCACTGATGAGAACGGCGTCCTCATAGTTGTAGCCGTTCCAAGGAACGAAGCCTACAAGAATGTTGCGTCCGAGCGCCAACTCACCACTCTGTGTTGCAGGACCGTCAGCCAACACTTCACCGGCCTCAACATGCTGGCCGAACGATACGATCGGCTTCTGGTTGAAACAGGTATCCTGGTTGGTTCTCTGGTATTTCTGCACCTCGTAGGTATCCAGTTGGCCTTGAATCTCTGCAGAATCAGGCTGAACCACCACACGGTCGGAGCTTACATACGTAACCGTTCCACTTCGCTTGGCCTTTACCAATACACCACTGTCATACGCGGTCTTGCCTTCCATGCCGGTACCCACACGCGGGGTTTCGGGAAATACAAGGGGAACCGCCTGACGCTGCATGTTCGAACCCATCAAGGCTCGGTTGGCATCGTCGTGCTCAAGGAACGGAATAAGGGAGGCTGCAACACTGATGACCTGCTTCGGATCAACGTCCATGTACTTGATTTCGGCCGGCGGCTTGGTGGAGTAGTCTCCACTTCTGCGTACAGGAACCTCATTGTCATGGAAATTGCCGTCACTGTCCAACTTGGCTGAAGCCTGGGCGATGAAGAACTTCTCTTCATCGTTCGCATCCAAATAGCGGTACTGCTTGGTGACCACTCCATTGACTACCTTGCGGTACGGGGTCTCCAAAAATCCATGCTGGTTGATGCGGGTATAGTTTGCCAGCGAAACGATGAGACCGATGTTCGGTCCTTCAGGAGTCTCGATGGGACAAATACGACCATAATGGGTGTAGTGAACGTCACGAACCTCAAAGCCGGCGCGGTCGCGGGAAAGACCACCGGGACCGAGTGCATTGAGCCTTCTCTTGTGGGTAAGCTCGGCAAGCGGGTTGACCTGGTCCATGAACTGGGAAAGCTGGCTGCTGCCGAAGAACTCCTTGATCGCTGCCACAATCGGCTTGATCGAAATGAGGTCTTGTGGTTTGACCGAACCAGTCTCAAGGTTCATGCGCTCCTTGGCGATGCGCTCCATGCGGGCGAACGCACTCTTCAGTGCATTCTGCAAGAGCTCGCCGACCGAACGTACACGCCTGTTGCCCAGATGGTCGATATCGTCGACGTTCTGTTCACGGATGAATACCTTGATCAGGAAATCCATCGTATTGACGATGTCCTGGGGGGTAAGAACAGTCAGGTCGGTGGAAGCGTTCTCCTCTTCCTCTTCGGTGCCGGTTCCAAACTTCTTGTTGAACTTGTAGCGGCCGACAGAGCCGAGGTCATAGCGGCGGTTGGAGAAGAACATATCGGGAAGATCCCTCTCCGCCCGCTCGATGGCAATCATCTCACCGGGCATCAGAACGGAGAATATCGGGGAGAGCACATCTTCCTTGGTGGGCTCATCATATCCTTCACGGGTGTACTTCGCATCCTCAATCTCAAAACAATTGAGAATCATATCGCTGTGCAGGGTCCCCTCACCGCGGAGATTGACCAGTTGTACTTCTCGTACGTTCTGCTTGAGCAACTCATCAATCTCGTGGGCATGCAGCATGTCACCGGCACGAATGACCTTCTTCTCAGTCCCGCCAACCTGTGCATACACATCCTTGAAGAGATACCGGTTTTCCAGGCTTGCCTTCAAATCTGCATCATCGGCAAGCTCAACCGTCTCGGCAGAATAAAACTGCTCAAGGATTTTCTCACGGGTGTCAAACCCGATTGCCCGCAGGAAAAGAGTACCGAGGATGCGCTTCTTGCGGTCGATCTTGGTGAAGATCAAATGCTTTTTATCATCAATCTCAAATTCCAGCCAAGATCCCCGGTAGGGAATGATCCTGGAGGAATAGACATCCTTCTCATTGGAAAATATAACACCAGGGGAGCGGTGAATCTGGCTGACCACAACGCGCTCTGCACCATTGATGATAAAGGTGCCACGGTCGGTCATCAGCGGAATGTCACCGAAGAAAATCTCTTTCTCCCTCATTTCCCCATTGGAGAACTCAAGGCTGATCGTGACTTTGATGGGAACACTATAAGAACGACCTTTCTTCTTGCACTCCGTTTCGGAGAACTTGATATTGTCAAGATCAATCGTATACCCCTTGTATGCGAGACGCATCTCACCATTGGGGCTGTCAATGGGGAATGTCGACTGGAACACTTCCTCAAGCCCGTACGACGAATCTGGACTCAAGCCCTGCCTACAGCGGTCAAGCTGTAAAAATCTCTCATAGGAATCAAGCTGGATCCCGATAAGATTGGGCAATTCACAGACTTCATGTAATTCAGAACCGATGTACGTGCGTGTTATGGATTTGCCTTTGGCAACCATCATGTACCCTCCAAAGTCAATTGAGAAACAGACTGCATCCCTCATATGGAGAGGGAAACGAAAGACACAACAGGCCACCGGTGTCTATCCGGTGGCTCAATGAACCGGGCGTCGGCCCACTTGCAAAAATCAAGAGCAGGGGACCGGCCTCGCAGCCGGCTCCCTAATCCGGGATTAGTCAACGGGCTTGACTTCAACAGTACAACCAGCAGCTTCAAGCTTTTCCTTGAGGGATGCTGCATCGGCCTTGCTGACGCTTTCCTTGACAACCTTGTCACCTGCTTCAACGAGGTCCTTTGCTTCCTTGAGGCCGAGGCCGGTGATAGCGCGGACTTCCTTGATAGCTGCAATCTTCTTGGTGGGATCGCAAGCCTTGAGGATTACGTTGAATTCAGTGGGCTCTTCCACAACAGCAGCAGCCTCAGCAACAGGGCCGGCGGCGACGGCGGCGGCGGCAGCCACAACACCAAACTTCTCTTCCATCATCTTGATGAGGTCGGCGACTTCCATGACGGACATACTTGCGATCGATTCCAAAATCTCTTCTTTAGTAGCCATATTATCTTCTCCTTGTAAAAGTTTTGTCTGCACAGTCATAGCAGGTTACCTGTGAAGACTAAGACTGTGTTCAGTTCTCTTCGGTGGCGGAAACAGAACCGCCATGTTTCTCGACATAGGCAAGCAAGGTTGCTGCCAGCTTCTGTACCGGTGCCTTCATGGTGCCCATCAAGGAAGCAATCAACTCCAGCTTGGTCGGAAGCTTGCTGAAAGCCTCAACCTCTTGGGGAGAGAAAAACTTTCCATCGAGCATTGCGCCCTTGACCTGGATGGGAGTACCTTCCTTGCCGGCGGCAAACAGCTCCTTGGCCACCACGTTTGCTTCATCACCGCGGACGAGTGCAATGGCGGTGGGTCCGACCAACTGGTCGTCAGCCTGGTTGTTCAGCTCGGTCAAAGCAATCTTAGCGAACCGGTTCTTGACGACACGGTAGGCAGCATCCTTCTTCATGAGCGTTCTGCGCAGTGCGGTGATTTGCTCGACAGTCATGCCGCGGTAATCGGTGAAGATGTACCCGGTATACTGGCTGAACTCATCCTTCAGTGCCTTGACGGCATCTTCCTTGGCGGGGGTAATACGAGTCTTGTAATCCATAGTGTGCATCTCCTCTTATACCGAAGCCGTCAGGTCCTTCACGTTGACCCTGACACCGGGACCCATCGTGGAGGAAAGAGCGATGCTGACTACAAAGTCAGCCTTGGCATCGGAAGGCTTCTTGCGGATGATTTCCTTGACCACGGCCCGTGCGTTTTCACTTACTTTGTCGGGATCCATGGAAACCTTTCCTATAGCAAGGTGAATGACGTTGGTCTTGTCGGAACGGAACTCTACGCGACCCTTGGTAAGCTCAGCCAGAGCTCCCTTCAGGTCGAAGGTTACCGTTTGGGTCTTGGGGTTCGGCATCAAGCCTCTGCGTCCAAGGATTGGACCAAGACGACCTACATCCTTCATCATGTCAGGGGTGGCGACAGCCACATCGAAATCCATCCAACCGCCACGGATTTTCTCGATCAGGTCGTCGTCACCGACAAATGCGGCACCGGCCTGGCGAGCTTCCTCGGCCTTCTCTCCCTTGGCGAATACAAGTACACGCTTCTGAGCGGAGAACTGATTGGGAAGGACCACCGTATCTCGTACGCTCTGGCTCTTCTTGAGGGTAAGCTTGATGGAGATTTCAACAGTCTCATCAAACTTGGCAAATGCAACATCCTTTACCAGGGCTGCAGCCTCTTCGAACGTGTAGAGCTTGGTACGGTCGATTTTCTTGATAGTATCGCGATAATTCTTTCCGTGTTTCATCTTACTGCTCCACCTCTACGCCCATGCTGCGGGCAGTTCCTGCAATGATCTTCTTGGCAGCCTCAAGGTCATTTGCATTGAGGTCTTCAAGCTTGGTCTGTGCAATCTCGGTCAGCTGTGCCTGTGACAGCTTGCCAACCTTCACCTTGTTGGGACTTCCGCTTCCGCTGGTAAGGCCGAGCGCCTTCTTGATAAGCACCGCGGCCGGCGGAGTCTTCAGGATGAACGTGAAGCTCTTGTCGGCATACACAGTAATGATGACGGGAAGAATGAGTCCAGCTTCATAGTTCTTCGTCTTCTCGTTGAACTCCTGGACAAACTTGGGGGCACTGACACCATGAGGTCCAAGCGCGGGCCCGATCGGGGGCGCCGGCGTAGCCTTCTGGGCAGGGCACTGCAATTTGATGACTGCAGTTACCTTTTTCTTTGCCATGTTTCTCTCCTTACGCGACAATCCCACCCAGCAGGTGGTTTTCTCGATTTCGCGCTGGTCTTAACGCCTGTCATACGATCAGGCTCCCACCTCATGCAGCATGAGGGAGTAATCACACACAAAAGGACTCGGTTGTAAAAAAACAGAAAACTCTCGTATAGCCGTCCAGTCCTAAAGACGACTACAGAATCTTTTCTACTTGCAGGAAATCCACCTCAACCGGAGTGGAGCGACCGAAAATTCCGACGCTGACCCGCATGCGGGCCTTTTCAAGATTGACCTCTTCAATAACCCCGGTAAAGGAGTCGAAGGGACCTTCAATAATACGAACCTGCTCCCCAACGGAGAACGACTGCTTGGGCTTGAACACCTTTTCTGTAGGCAGGTCGCCGGTTTTCTGAAAGAGGCTCTTCACCTCTGCAGCGTTCAGCGGTTGCGGTTTCACACTATCATTGGGAGTGACAAAACCGGTAACACCCTGAATGCGCTTGATCTGGGAACACCAGGTTTTCCAGCTATGATCAGGCAAATCGAGCTCAACGAGGATGTATCCAGGAAGAATCTTGCGCTTCACATCGCGTCTCACCCCGTCCTTCACCTCAACGACGGTCTCAAAAGGAACCTTCACATCAGTGCAAACGAGCGCGAAGTCCGTATCGGTCTCGCGCATCTTGTTGATGATTCGCTCAATCTTTTGTTCGTATCCCGAATAAGTATGTACTACGTACCAGCCCTTTGCCATGTCGCCGCCTTACAGAATGAACAGCACACCCCTGAGCAGGAGGAAATCCACCAACCCAAGGAAGATTGCGACGATGACTGTGGAAACAAGTACGACCTTGGTCGAAGAAATGACAGCTTCACGGGAGGGCCAGACAACCTTCTTCAGTTCCTGGTGGGACTCCTTGAAATACTTAAAAAGCTTCTTCATGAAAGGCTCCTTGTGGAAAAAGATCGAGAAGCCAACAGGCCAAGAAGGATTCGAACCCTCAACATCCGGTTTTGGAGACCAGCGCTCTACCAATTGGAGCTATTGGCCTATTTGCTTCTCGATCGTAACGACCCTATTTGATCTTTGTCTCGCGATGCAAGGTGTGCTTGCGCTCGAACGGACAATACTTGCTCAACTCAAGCTTACCCTGAGTGTTTCTCCGATTCTTTTCGGTGGTATAGTTCTTCTGCTTGCATTCGGTGCACTGGAGAGCAATTTTCTCCACGGGACCTTTTTTCTTTGCTTCACCCATTTCATGCTCCTCGGTGAGTGTTCACCTCATACCCATCCTACTAAACCGGAGGGGATAAAAAAAGAGCCCTCGAACGGATTTGAACCGTTGACCCCCACCTTACCATGGTGGTGCTCTACCGACTGAGCTACAAGGGCGTCGGTCACATTACAAGGCATCCACGAGTATACCAACCTGCAACATGCAGAAGCTAACTTACCAGAGTGCGTTCTTTTTGTCAATATCCATCAACAACATTAGGGAAAAACTTGGACCTGTTGCTCAGTTGTAATCTATCATATATAGTTTATTTGACTTATTTGTACCAATCACAAGGAGTTCCTATGCAGGATCAACAAAAGACCCGTTACGGCCACACCGCAAAAGACATCGCTCAGGATTTTGCAGAGCACCTCAAATACAGCCAAGACGCCGATATATACCATACCACCCAGGAGGGCCGCTACACCGCACTCGCCCTTACTGTCCGCGATAGAATCATACACCAATGGAATCTCAGCAGGAAGATGCAGAGACAACAGAGTGCAAAGCGCGTGTACTATCTCTCACTCGAATTTTTGATGGGTCGCGCCATGACAAACAACATCATCAACCTTGGTATTGAGGAACCATTGAGGGAAGCCCTCGCATCACTAGGGTATACCTACGAGGAATTGAGTGAGGTGGAACCCGATGCCGGACTCGGCAACGGAGGCCTCGGCCGACTTGCAGCCTGCTTCCTGGATTCACTGGCCACCCTGGAGATCCCCGCCTACGGCTACGGCATCCGTTACAACTACGGAATCTTCCGCCAGCAGATCAAAAACGGCTGGCAGGCCGAACAACCCGACAACTGGCTGCGTGATGGAAACCCCTGGGAAGTGCTTAGACCCGATGTAGTCTACCCGGTGCAATTCGGAGGCGAAGTGCAAGTCATCCGAGAACGGGGCAAGGACCAGTTCAAATGGATCGGAAGCGAGGTCGTGCAAGGCATCGCATACGATATCCCCATCATCGGGTACGGCTGCAAGACAGTGAACACCTTGCGTTTGTGGTCTGCAAAGAGCCCTGAGGAGTTCAACTTCCATGAGTTCAACGACGGCGATTACACCGAGGCAGTGCGTTCCAAGATATCTGCGGAGAACCTCAGCCAGGTCCTCTACCCCAACGACACCTTGTACATGGGCAAGGAACTGCGGCTGAAACAGCAATACTTCTTTGTTGCCTGCTCGCTTGCCGACATCGTCAGGCGTTTCAAGCGGGAGAAAAAGAGCTGGTCCCTGCTTCCCGATTTTGCCGCCATCCAGCTCAACGACACCCACCCGTCGCTCGCAGTACCGGAGCTGATGCGCATCCTGCTGGACGAGGAGATGCTCGATTGGGACAGCGCCTGGGATATTACGGTCAGGACGCTGGCCTACACAAATCACACCCTGATGCCCGAGGCCTTGGAGAAATGGTCGCTTCCGATGTTGCAGAAAATCCTGCCGCGCCATATGCAGATCATCTATGAAATCAACCATCGCTTCCTGCAGCAGGCAGTCTCCTACTTCCCCTTGCAGCCCCAGATGCTCGGCAAGATCAGCATCATCGAGGAATCCAATCCGAAGCAGGTCAGGATGGCAAACCTGTCCATCATCGGCAGCCACAGCACCAACGGGGTTGCCGCGCTGCATTCGGAGCTGCTCAAGAAGCAGATGTTCCCCCAGTTCAACCTGATTTTCCCCGACCGGTTCAACAACAAGACCAACGGCATCACCCAAAGAAGATGGCTGCTTGCGGCAAACCCCAAGCTTGCCGACCTGATCAAGAGTGCCATCGGGGACGCATGGATCACTGATTACAGCAAGATTTCCGACCTCGCCCCCTTTGCAAAGGACAAGAACTTCCTCTTGGACTTCAAAGCCATCAAGGAAGAGAACAAAGTGCGTTCTGCAGCCTTCCTGAAAACCGAGAGCTCGATTGTCATCAACCCCCACTCCTTCTTTGACGTACAAGTCAAGCGGATTCATGAGTACAAGCGCCAGCTGCTCAATGTGCTGAACATTCTGCTCATCTACAATGATCTGAAGAACGGCGGCGAGGCGACAAGGAACATGGAAAGCACCACCTTCCTCTTCGGAGGAAAAGCAGCACCGGGATATGTGAATGCCAAGTTGATCATCAAGCTCATCAACAACATTGCGAAGGTGATCAATGCAGATCCTGCCACCCGCGACCGTCTGGCCATTCACTTCATGCCCAACTATCGTGTTTCCATGGCGGAAATCATCATTCCTGCCACAAACCTCAGCCAACAGATTTCCACAGCAGGAACCGAGGCCTCAGGAACCGGAAACATGAAGTTCATGTGCAACGGAGCGTTGACCATCGGTACGATGGATGGTGCGAATGTGGAAATTGCAGAGGAAGCGGGAGCACAAAACATGTTCATCTTCGGCAATACCGAAGAACAAATTGCCAAGCTCAGCCATACCTACGATCCTTTCTCGGTTGTCATGGCGGACGAGGAAATCAAGAAGGCAATCGACTTGCTGTTCAGCGGATACTTCAATGTCAATGAACCGAACATCTTCGAACCGCTGCGCAGAAGCCTCTTCGAGGAGGGCGACCGCTACTACCACTTTGCAGATTTGAGAATGTACAGCGAAGCCCATCGGGCGGCGAGGGAACTCTATGCACAGGACAGCATGGAGTGGAACCGACGAGCAGTGATTAATGTTGCCTCGAGCGGGAAGTTCTCCAGCGACCGGACAATCTCAGAGTACGCCAGGGACATATGGGATATCCAGCCGTGTCCCGTTGCCAAGAATACCGATGAGGACACCGCCCTTCAGGATGCAAAAAAGCGCCCGTAGGAGGGTCCGCCGACGTAGGAATATCACCTCGATGGTCGGGGTGATATTTTTTCATCACCATGCAATATTATATTTTCTTGCTCACATTGTACTTAGTAATTTGTTATCAAATATAGTATATTTTAATGACATATTCTCGCCACTCTCCCTTGTCCCTTGCTATATTCATAGCATGTCAAAATTCTGGGATAGAGTGAAAATACTGATGCGTGCACCTTCGGTTGTCGATTTGGCCAACCAGCTTGAGGTGAAGCGGAGCACTCTCTCCAGCTGGATACATACCGACAGGCGCCCCCCAATGAGCGTTTTGCTCAAGATATCCGAGAAAGCGGGAGTCACCATCGAACAGCTGGAGTATGGATTGGATTACAAACTGCAGGACGAAGAAGAAGCCGCCGAAGATATCCCAACCTGTAAAAAGGAGCTCAAGATATGGATTGACGACCTTGAGCCTCAGGAATTACTCATCCTCAGACCTCTTATTTCATATCTTAGAAACCAATCCCTTGTACGAAAGACTTGATCATCGGAGACGCCAACGCCAAGAGAGGAGCGATGACCATGGCAGGAAGGAAGTTGCCGGTCCTGCTCTTGCGGATATCGAGCAGGCCGAAGCCGATCATCATCAACAGCACCCCGCCTACAGCTGCCAGTTCGTTAATCCCCGTCTCCCCGAGAACCGGAGCGATGGCCCCGCCGGCAAGCGTGAAAAATCCCTGATACACCAGGATGAACAAGGCACTTGCCATTACTCCGGGACCGTAAGCAGCGCTGAAGATGATTGCCATGCATCCATCCATGATCGACTTGACCAGAATCAGCTGATAATCGCCGACCGTCCCAGCCTGAATGGACCCTACCACGGTCATGGCACCACTACAGAACAAGAGAGACGCATTGAGAAAGCCCAAGGCAAAATTGCGGGCGCTCTCAGCGCTGCCTTTCCCTCTGGACAGTCTTCTTTCCATCCAGGTGCCAAGGGAGAGCACTCCATCCTCGATTCTCAAGGCGTAGCCGATAAAACCTCCAATCACTACGGAAAAGAGCAGAATCAGATAGGATCCCGTCTGCATTGCCATGGAGATGCCAATGACCAGAGTGACCAACCCTGAAGAGGTGAATACAACCTCCTGATAGGAAGCCTTGAGCTTGTTCTTCACCAGCAATCCAAGCAAAGACCCGACAATGACCATGAGGGCGTTGAAATAGGTAGCAATCATAATGGCACCGAGTATAATGGTTTTGGAATACTCACTCAAGGAAGCAGCATGCAAAATCTCTTGTTGGCCGCAGGGCTTGGTTTACGCAGTGAAGGAAAGAAGCTGTTGCTTCCCTATCGGGGAGCACCTTTGGTCCATCACGCGGTACAACAGTCCCTGCTTGCAGATCTCTTCACGGTGGTGGTCACAGGGTACAGGGCTGATGAAGTTCGAGCTGCCATCGAAGACCTCGCCTGCGACACGCTTTTGATCGTTCACAACCCGGATTACGAGCAGGGGCAAGGCACATCCACCCGCGTTGGAGCATGCCACCTCAGAGAGGCTGAAAGCTTTTTCATCTCCCTTTCCGACATGCCCCTCATCGAGGCGAGACACTACCGTCACCTGGCCCGCTATGCAACGCACACGGCCGTCAGGCCCAGGTACAAAGGCAGACTGGGCCATCCGGTGCTTCTTCCCCCATCATTTCTTTCGATCATCAAAAACCAAGACGGTCCATTTGCCATGCGCAGCCTGCTCTCATCCTACGAGGTGCAGGCGATCGATGTGGAGGATGAAGCCTACATCCTCGACATCGACACCCTGGATGAGTATCGGGCACTGGTCGCTAGCGGGCGACCACCTCAGAGCCCTCCATCGTAAGGTGAATGGAAGAACCGGGGGCAAAGCTGCCATCGAGCAACTTGACCGACAAGGGATCTTCCACCATCCGCTGGATCGCCCGTTTCAGCGGTCTGGCCCCGAATGCAGGATCATAGCCCTCGCGATACAGGGCATCCACCACCGCATCATCCCAGCTCAGGGAGAATCCCCGCTTCTCCAGGCGATGCTGCAGTTGCTTCAGTTGCAGGACCACAATCTTGCGGACCTGCTCCTCTCCCAACCGTTCAAAGACGATGATTTCATCCAGACGGTTGATGAACTCGGGCTTGAAGGAGTTGTGGATGATCTGGTTTACCATGCTCACCCCTTCTGCATGACTTGCGGCACTCAGCAGTTGCTGGCTGCCCAGGTTGCTCGTCATGATGATGACTGAGTTGGTGAAGTCGACCACCCGGCCCTGACCGTCGGTCAATCGGCCGTCGTCAAGCAACTGCAATAGGACGTTGAAGACATCAGGATGCGCTTTCTCGATCTCATCAAAGAGAATCACCGAGTACGGCCTTCGCCTGACCACCTCGGTAAGCTGACCTCCTTGGTCGTACCCGACATACCCCGGGGGAGCTCCGATGAGGCGGCTGACGGAAAACTTCTCCATGTACTCGCTCATATCGATGCGGGTCAAAGCCTTCTCGTCGTCAAAAAGCAACTGGGCAAGCACCTTGGCCAGCAGGGTTTTCCCGACACCGGTGGGACCTGCGAACAGGAACGTTCCCAGCGGCTTGTGTTCATCGGAGATACCCGCCTTATTTCGCCTGATGGCATTGCTGACTGCCTCGATCGCCTGCTTCTGGCCGACCACCTGCTCTGAAAGCGCCTCTTCCAAGTGCAAGTATTTGGCCATCTCACTACCCTTCATTTTCGCAACGGGAACCCCTGTCCAGTTACTGACAATGCGGGCGATATCATCCTCGCTCACCTCTTCACGCAACATCTGGTTGCCCTCGCTCTGTATGGCGGCAAGCTGCTGGTTCATCCGCTCAATCTCACTGACAAGTTCAGGAATCTGGCCGTGCTTGATCTGGGCCGCCTTGGCAAGGTCGCCTTCACGCTCAGCGCGCTGCTCTTCCAGGTTCAACTGCTCCAAGCGGGCTTTGCTCTCGCGCAGCTTGGCGATGAACGAGCGCTCGTTGACCCACTGCAGATGCATGGCATCGCGCTTGTTCTTCAAGTCGCCAAGTTCCTTGTGCAGCTTCTTACGACGCTCCTCGCTGGCTTTGTCGGTCTCGCGGCTGAGTGCCTGGTCCTCGATATTCAACTGCAGTATCCTGCGCTCGATCTGGTCAAGCTCATCAGGTTGGCTCTCAATCTCCATTTTCAGCTGGCTTGCAGCTTCATCCACCAAATCAATGGCCTTATCAGGAAGATACCGGTTGGTGATGTAGCGGTTGCTCAACGTAGCAGCCGCCACCAGCGCCTCATCCTTGATCCGCACACCGTGGTGTACTTCATAGCGCTCCTTAAGCCCACGAAGTATGGCGATCGTCGACTCTACCGACGGCTCCTTGGTATAAACCGGCTGGAAGCGCCGCTCCAACGCCTTGTCGGGTTCGATGTACTTTCGGTACTCATCCAAGGTGGTTGCCCCGATGGTGTGCAGCTCACCCCGGCTGAGAGCCGGCTTGATGAGGTTCGAGGCATCGGTGGAACCTTCACTGGCCCCCGCCCCGACGATGGTGTGCAATTCATCGATGAACAGGATGATCCCCCCTTCGCTGGACGTCACTTCCTTTATCACTGCTTTCAGGCGTTCCTCGAACTCTCCCCGAAACTTCGCTCCTGCGACCAAGGATCCGACATCGAGACTGAGCAGGCGTTTATGCTTCAAGGATTCCGGGACATCCCCCGAGGAGATGCGCAGGGCGAGCCCCTCGACGATGGCGGTTTTTCCCACACCGGGTTCACCGATGAGAACCGGATTGTTCTTGGTCTTTCGTGAAAGCACCTGCATGAGGCGGCGGATCTCCTCATCCCGGCCGATGACCGGATCGAGTTTGCCCTGGCGGGCAAGCGCTGTCATATCCCTGCAGTACTTCTCCAGGGCCTGGTAACGGCTCTCCGGATCCTCGCTCTGGATCGACTGATTCCCACGGATGGACTGCAACGCCTGCATGACCGAATCCTTGGTCAATCCCAGGCTTTTGAGCGCCTTGCCGACTTGGCTTGAGTCTTGGATAACGGCAAGCAAGACGTGTTCGGCACTCAGGTATTGGTCTTTAAATTCAGAGGCAATCTTGTCCGCAGCATACAACTGGTTGCCCAATTGCGCGGAAATCGAACGTTGGACGTTCGACCCATAGGCTTTGGGAAGCCGGTTGAGCAGACTCTCCACCTTCTCTTTCACCTGCTTGTGCGGTACACCAAGCCGCTCAAGAAGTGGAGGCAGCAACCCATCCTTCTGGTCCAAAAGGGCCAGAATCAGGTGCTCGGTGGTGATCTCGGCATTACCGTGTTCGTTGGCAAGCATGTCTGCGTCAGCAATTGCTTGACGCAATTTAATAGTCATTTTATCTAAATTCATGGATACTCCTCACCTTCAGGCATGAAGCAACCCGGCCCTGATGTGGGCCTCGTCCTGTACCTACCCAATATACTGAAGTTTTGACTTATCGACTAGGAAGTGCCTTGGCACTATAGAATTCCAGATAGGTGCTGACCAGATTTTTGGAGTGCTGCATATCAAAAGTATCGAGAAAAGCGACTTGGAAGCAGGAGGACTCGAGCAACAACAACAGATGGTCGGCAACCCGGTTCACATCGCAAGCTATGATGTCCCCTTCCTTGATGCCCATCCGCAACAGTCGTTTGAACAGGATGGTAAGCTTGGCGGTCCGGCGCATGATGATCTCATTGAAATCCCTGCCTTCCTTCTTCATTTGCAGCATCACATCGACCAAGCTGGTCAGCTCCCCCTCATTTTCACTGGCTGTCTGCATGATATCCAGGCAGATGTTGGTGATCCGTGCAACGTAGTCCTGATCGGTCGACCACGCAAAGGAAGCGTACTTGTTGAACATCCGCCCGGTAACCAGCTTTACGGCATAGTAATAAATTTCTTCCTTGTCCTTGAAGTATTGATAGATGGTGGGCCGGGAAATACCGCACTCGGTGGCGATCAAGGAGAGATTGGAGTCACGATACCCCTCCCGTGCAAACACTTTCAGCGCTGTTTGCAGGATTTTCTCCTTTCTCTGCTCATGATCTATCTTCTTGGGCATGCGTCTGTCAACTCCCTGGTTCGGCTATAAAACTATTGTTACTGAACAATATATCATTATAATGTAAAAAACACTAGAATGGATTTGGAGATTCAGCATGGTTTTATCTCTCCTTGCAGGTATTGTTCTGCTTTTGCTGCTCATCATGACCGTCCGCGCCCTCATGCAGGACCAATCGAGGACACTCGTCAGGCCCAAGGTCCGCACCATCGAGGCACAGGGAACTATAGCGGTGCTCAGTTCGGCTGTGCAGTGCAAAACCATCTCCCACCTCGAT
>NZ_DJGW01000057.1:4147-6276 GCF_002432845.1 Sphaerochaeta sp. UBA5836 | reverse complement strand
GTGTACTGTTTCCCCGGCGAGGATCAGCAGGCTCTCCCGATTCTCCTCACCGCACACCTTGATGTTGTGGGAGCACAAGACCAGGCATGGACGCACCCGCCGTTTTCCGGGACTGTCGAAGGTGGATATCTCTACGGCAGAGGGAGCTTTGATTGCAAAATCCAGGCAGTTGCCATCCTCACCGCATTTGAGTCGCTGCTCTCCGAGGGCAAGAAACCAAGCAGGACATTCTACGTCGCCTTCGGTTGCGATGAGGAGTGCAATGGTTCGCTAGAGGGAGCCAGCACCATCGCTTCCTATTTTGAAAAACAGAACGTACATTTTGCCTACGTCCTCGATGAGGGAGGAGTGGTCAGCCAACGCTACATCAAGGGTTTTGAACAGGACATTGCAGTGGTGGGAGTAGCTGAGAAAGGGTACATGGATGTACAGTTGTCGGCACAATGCAGTGCAGGGCACTCTTCCACTCCCTCCTTTCCCACAGCTTTGGGGAGGGTCGGTCGGGCTGCCTATCGTCTGGAGAGGAAATCCATGCCTGCCAAGCTCACAGCCCCTGTCAAGGCAATGCTGGAATCTCTGGGTCGGCAGGGGGTTTTTGCATACCGGCTTCTTTTTCTGAATGCCTGGATCACCAAACCCATTCTGCTGTGGGTCTTCAGCAAGAATCCCACCCTCAACGCGCTGGTCAGGACAACAGTCGTCCCAACGATGATTGAAGCAAGCGACAAGAGCAATGTCATCGCCGAACAAGCCACGGCAATGGTCAATGTCCGGCTGCTGCCGACCCAGACGCAGGAAGAAGTGCTTGGATGGATGAAGAAAGTCATCGGCGATCCTGCAGTCAAGCTCAAGGTGGTCCGCTTCACCCCTGCATCCGAGGTGAGCCCTGCCGAGGGCGAGGCGTTCTCCCACCTTGCAAGTACCATCACGGCCTGTTTCAGAGATGCCGTGGTGACTCCCTATCTGATGCTCGGAGCCACCGATGCACGCAAGTATCAGAACCTGAGCAACCATATCTATCGCTTTACTCCGGTACGCATGGACAAAAGCGAGGTCGGACGCATGCATGGAGTTGATGAGCGCATCAGCGAAGAGAACATCCAGCTTGCCGTAACCTTTTATGCAACATTGGTCCAAAGCTGAATATGCAAAGACCCCACACGAGTGCGGGGTCTTGCATGTACAGGACAGGTTGTTTCAACCGTTTATTTAATCTTTACTTCAATGGCCTTGGGCTTTGCAATTTCCTTCTTGGGAAGCGTGAGCTTGAGAAGCCCGTCAGAGAAATGTCCTTCAATCTTCTCCTCGTCCACATCCTCAGGAAGGGTGAAGGCGCGCTCAAAGCTCTGGTAGTAACGCTCGGAGACAAGTCTCTTCTTGTCCTTGTCCTCCTTCTTGCTCTGCTTGGTGGAGCTCAGCTTGAGCACATGCTTCTCGACATTGACCTTGACTTCCTCCTGCTTGTAGCCCGGGAGCTCAGCTTCCAAGATATATGCATCGTCGTTCTCGACAATGTCGACTGCAGGGAAGCGGGAGGGCATCAGGCCCCAGTCGCCGAGTATGTTGTTGAACAGTGAGTCAAACGCAGACTCCATCGGGGAATCGTAATCACGTCTTGCTAAATATTTCATAGTACACCTCCGTATTTTGTTGTATTATATTTTCTCCCTTTTTGGGTTCGCCAATATATATGCAATAAGCGTGCCAAGTTTACTAGAAAAAATATTTTGGACTTCTAATTGTTTATATTATTTATAATTATGTATTTTTAACTAAAAATATAAACCTACAAAAGTATGCGAATGGGACAATCCGATCCCCCCCATGAACAAGACTTATTCGACATTGAGTCAATTTGACACACCTAAGCCATCATGACTCCCCCAAACTGGTTCATCAAGAGCCACCCGGCGGATTTTCTTCACAATAACTCTCTTGATTACATATAAATATCTTCCTAACCGGCCTATTATTCTCATACTCATACAACGTAAGCATAGTCGGCTCAACCTTGAAGAGCACTTCCGTGGGCAGCGCCGAGTAAGCTGAAAAGGAATCGGGGTATGCACGCTGATAGGCTTGGGCGAAGAGAGCATTGGCCGGCTTAAGGGGATGGCCCAACTCGATTG
>NZ_DJGW01000057.1:0-4108 GCF_002432845.1 Sphaerochaeta sp. UBA5836 | reverse complement strand
ATACTTGAGAAACGTTCGATCGGTCTGAAAATAGAACATGCCGTCCAGGATGACACAACTCATCATCCTGGCCGTGGTCCGGCCGTCGAAGCTGGTTGCCAGCACCATTTGCTTTGCCGGCCCCAGTCGTTGATGGAGGGCTGAAAGAAGTGTGTGATATTTCTGCATGGGCTTTACTCCTTTCGATACTGTACCTCACGAGAGGAGCAAAGCAATCAAAGAATCAGAGTATGCCCGTCAAGGTTGCAACCATCACCGCCTTGATCGTATGCATACGGTTCTCAGCTTCGTCAAATACCACCGAGTGCTTGCTGCAAAAGACCTCGTCGGTCACTTCAAGTTCAGTCAAGCCGAACTGTTCGTGAATCTGCTGTGCTACAGCGGTATTAAGGTCATGGAAGGAGGGCAGGCAGTGTTCGAACAACACATCGGGATTGCCTGAAGCCTGCAGAACATCCATCGTCACCTGATAGTCCTTCAGCAGGGCAATCCTGGTTGCCGTCTGGTCCTCCTCACCCATTGAGACCCAGACATCGGTGTAGATGACATCCACTCCCTTCACCGCCTCAACGATATCAGAGGTTACCGAAATCATGGCGCCGGAAGCCTTGCAATCCTCCTGTAGCCCGGCAATCAGGCTACTAGACGGAAACAGCTCCTTCGGTGATGCAATGCGGTACTCCATACCCAGCTTGGCCGCCCCGATCATCAGCGCATTGGAGACATTGTTGCGCCCATCACCGATATACGCAAACTTCAGGTCCTTGGGTTCTTTTCCCGTATGTTCCATTGCAGTCAAGACATCGGCAAGAACCTGGGTTGGATGGTCGTCATCAGTAAGGCCGTTCCATACCGGAACACCGCTGTGCTTTGCAATTTCACGGATGACCTCGGATGAGAACCCCCGGTATTGAATGCCATCGTACATCCGTCCCAATACTTTGGCCGTATCCTCAATCGATTCTTTCTTTCCCATTTGGCTGTTGGTGAGAAAGGTGACCTGCGCCCCTTCATCAAAGGCCGCCACTTCAAAGGAACAACGAGTACGGGTGGAACTCTTGTCAAAGATGAGCACGATATTTTTATCTGCGAGCAACTTGCCTTCCAGCTTGGAGGGACAACCCTGCCCTTTCTTTTTTGCTTTAAGGTCGATCGACAACTGCAAAAGAGCAAGGATCTCTTCCGTTGTAAAATCCTTGAGTGTTAAAAAACTGCGTCCTTTCATGAGTTCCTCCGAAGGTAATGAATACCAATTGTAGATATTTATACAATATCTGTCAATATTTATGCATTTTTATTCGAATTGCAAATAATTGTATGCATAACTATACAAAAGCCTCCCAGCGTATGCCAGGAGGCTGATTGGTAAACACAATTGACTACTTGGAAACCAAGACTACTTCACCGTTGGTGTAGTGCTGGGCAACATACGCCTTGATCTTTTCGCCGCGCAGAGCCTTGACCAGAGCGACGATGGCAGCATCGTTCTCACGACCCTGCTTTACCGCTACCACGTTCACGTACGGGCTGTCCGAGCCTTCCACGATCAAACCGTCGCGGGTGGCGATCAGGCCGGCGGGAATGGCATAGTTGCCATTGATGATGGCTGCATCGACATCCTGCAGTACGCGGGGAAGGCTTGCTGCCTCAATCTCACGGAACTTGAAGTTCTTCGGATTGGATGCAACATCGAGCGGGGTAGCCTCAAGACCGGCATTCGCAGCGAGTGTGAGCAGACCGGCGCTCTGCAGCAACAGCAATGCCCTGCCTTCATTGGTTGGGTCATTGGGAATGGCGATGGTGGCACCGTTGGGAAGGTCTGCGAGTGCCTTGTATTTCTTGGAATAGAGTGCGAACGGCTCGACGTGGATGCCGCCGGCATTGGCCAGGTGATATCCCTTCTCCTTGTTGAAGGATTCCAGATAGGGGATGTGCTGGAAGAAGTTGGCATCAAGCTCTCCGCTCTCCAGTGCTTCGTTCGGAGTCACGTAGTCGGTGAACTCCTGCACCTTGAGGGTATAGCCCTCTGCAGCAAGGTCCTCGACGATCAGGTTGAGGAATGCAGCATGGGGCTCGGGGGTTGCTCCAACAACGATGGTCTTGGAGGTTGCCTGCTCTTTGGTACCGGCTGCAAACAACGAGAATGCCAGCAACAGTACAAGGGTGATGCTTAGAATCTTTTTCATAATTTCTCCTTCTCTCCCCCACAAGGCGAGAGGTATGCACAAGAGGTAATCAGCGGCGGGCTATAAGCTTGGCACTGATTTTGTTGCCTATCACCTGCACGATCTCAACGAGAACGAGGATGATTACAACGGCAACGAACATAATATCGCCTCGGAAGCGCTGGTATCCATACCGAATCGCCAAATCTCCCAGGCCGCCTCCACCGATGGCTCCGGCCATTGCCGAGTAGCCGATCAGGTTGATGATGGTGAGCGTCACACCGCTGACCAAGGAGGGCAGAGCCTCGGGAATCAACACCTTCCGGACAATCTGGAAATTGGTGGATCCCATAGCACGGGCGGCCTGAACGACCCCCGGATCCACCTCCTTCAGTGCGGTCTCGATCACTCGAGCCACAAATGGTGCTGCCGCAATCGACAGCGGGACGATAGTAGCGGTGGTACCGATACTTGTTCCGATAAGAAGCCTTGAAAGCGGAAAGAGCAGGATCATCAGGATGATGAAGGGAAATGAACGCAATACGTTGACGATTCTTCCCAGTATATTGTTGAGCATGGGGTGGGGAATAATGCCTCCCTGCTCCTCGCTCGAGGTGGCCGAGAGCAGAATCCCCAACGGAAGACCCAAAATCAGGGAGAACAAGGTGGAGAAGGAGACCATGCTCAGTGTTTGCAAGGTGGCGTCGAAAACCAACACCCAGATTTTGCTCATTCTGCAGCCTCCTCTTCAACTACTACACCCATCTGTCTCAATGCTTCGATGGCCCGTTTCTTCTCTTCATCACTTCCGCTGATATCGACCAGCATGGTGCCGATCTCGATATCGCCGACTTTCTGCACCCCACCGGCGCGTATATTGAAATCAACCCCTACTTGACGGCTGATCTTGCTGAGGATGGGCTGGTCTGTGGTTCCTCCACGAAAGCGCAGGGTATAGGCTCCCCGCTTCTTCGACCAATGGACCATATGGTCATCGGCAAGGGATGCCTCGTCGATGCCCACCAGGTGTGTCAAGAATTCCTTGGTCACCTCACTGGATGGATTGGCAAAAATATCGGTGACAAGCCCCTGTTCGACGACAACCCCGTCATCCAATACCGCGACCTGGTCACAGGCGTCACGGACTACTTCCATTTGGTGGGTGATCATTACCACCGTCAAGGACATCTTGCGTTGGATTTCCTTGAGGAGGGCCAATATGGAATGTGTTGTCTGGGGGTCGAGGGCGCTGGTGGCCTCATCACAGAACAGGATATCGGGATCACAAGCAAGGGCGCGGGCAATGGCCACACGCTGCTTCTGTCCACCGCTGAGAGTGCTGATCGGTGCCTTGCCTCTTCCCTCAAGACCGACGAGGGCGAGCAATCTCTCAACCTTCTGCTTGATTTCTTGTTTAGGGACGCCGGTTATTTCCAAGGGGTATGCAATATTCTGTTCTGCATTCCGGCTGGAGAACAGGTTGAAGTTCTGGAATATCATGCCGATGCGGCGCCTTCTTTGAATCAGGGCGTCCTTCTTGAGGTCGTCCACACGCTTGTCATCAAAATAGACTTCACCTGCATCCGGTCGTTCCAACAGGCTGATAAGCCGAACCAAGGTCGACTTGCCGGCCCCGCTCTTACCGATGATGCCGTAAATGGTGTTGGAGGGTATGGAAAGAGAAATGCCATTGACTGCATGCAATGTACCATACGTTCTCTTTAGATTTTTCAACATAATCTGCATACATATACCCTCTGTATTCACTTTGAAGGTGAATTGCTACCATCATAGTGAAAAGGATTGTATTGGACAAGACACAGATGGGATAAAATCGTGATACCCTATCATACAGATAGCATTTGCCTCCCTAACGACGAAAAGAGGACGTTTTCACGTCCTCTTTTCTCTATCTATATACAACCGGCAAACCGGTGCAAGGC
>NZ_DJGW01000014.1:24753-30084 GCF_002432845.1 Sphaerochaeta sp. UBA5836 | reverse complement strand
CACCGCCGACGGCGGGATGAGCAACGGGAGCAGGCACGGCAGATGATGGGGCCTTTTGCCTATGTACTATACCCGTTTCTTTGGCTCTGCCAGCACCTGCTGTCAGGCCTGGTGTCTTCTTTTGAAGCTGTGCCGGCCGTCATCGCTTTCAAGGACAAGATATCCAATCCAAAGGTCAGGGATATCACAGCAACCCAAGAAGCCCTCTTGTCATTGCAAGAGGGTAACAGATAGGCTACAACTCTTGGAAGAGTGTAGAAAAACATGCATCTCACGGTTGCAACCCAAGCCAAATGCGATACAATGGCAAAAGGCAAACGCCGGAGGTTCCCATGATTTCAGTCCACCCTGTATCCACCAAGCATGATTGGAAGCTCTTCTTTGACTTTCCCAATCGTTTATATACAGACAATCCCTACTATGTCCCAACCTTGTTGCTAGATGAGAAGTGGAACTTCAACCCCAAGAAGAACCCTGCATTCGAGTATTGTGAGACCATTGCATTCCTTGCCAGGAAAGACGGCAAGGTTGTCGGCCGGGTTGCCGGCCTTATCAACCACAAGCTCAACAAAATCAAAAATCAAGCATACATGCGCTTCACACGCTACGATGTCATCGACGACATCGAGGTCAGCCGGCTTCTCTTCGATGCTGTCTTGGCCTGGGGCAGGCAGAAAGGCATGAATACCGTCATCGGCCCGATCGGTTTTTCAGACTTGGACAAGCAGGGCCTGCTGGTGGAAGGGTTCGACCAAATCGGGATGTTCATCACCCTGTACAACCATCCCTACTACCATGAGCATCTCACACAACTGGGATTTACCAAGGATATCGACTGGGTGGAGTACAAGGTTTTTGTACCCCCGAAGCCGGACCCCCGCATCGAGCGGATATGCGAATTTGCACAGAAACGGCACGGCTATCGACTGCTCTCCTTCTCAAAGAAAAAGGAGGTCATGCCCTATGCCCACCAGATGTTCCATATGTACAATGAGTCGTTTGCAAAGCTCTACGGCTTCTGCCCTCTCAGTGATGGACAGATAGATATGGCCATCAAGCAGTTTTTCAGCCTGATCAGCCTGGAGTACATCTTCGTCGTGGTCGATGCACAGCAGTCGGTCATCGGCTTCGGCATCATGGTGCCGTCCCTCTCAAAACCCCTCCAGGCCTCCCGGGGACGGATCTTCCCCTTGGGATTCCTGCATATTCTGAAAGCCTTGAAAACACATCAGGTACTGGACATGTATCTCATTGCCGTTAAACCGGAGTATTTTGGAAGGGGCGTCAATGCAATCATCATGAACGAGGGCATCAAGCGAGCCATCGCCAACGGTGTATTGTATGCGGAGACCGGCCCTGAACTGGAGGACAACAACAATGTACAGACGCAGTGGAAGAGCTTTCATACCGAGCAACACAAGCGACGAAGGTGCTATATTCGTTCCCTTGACTGAGAATTTGGTACACTGAGCACTCAAGAAGCGATATTTCCCTGGAGTTTATTTTTTTACTTCTTACAAAACTTGCCGTATACTACAGCAAACAGAGGGAGAGGAAAGGTGAAAATTCAGAAACAACAGGCTATGCGAACAGTCCTTTACGGGCTCGCACCGCTTTGCGTTGCCGCACTCTATTTTTTTGGTTGGCGGTTTATCGCCACCCTTGCAGTCGTTACCGCCACAGGACTTGCATGCGAATGGCTTATGTTCAAGCGATATGGATTCAAGGTGACCGAGTCGCTGTTTGTATCCTGCACGCTGTTCGCACTTTCGCTGCCTCCGACCATACCCCTTTGGATAGCAGCCACGGGTATCGCTTTCGGTATCATTTTCGGGAAAATGGTCTTCGGAGGCTTTGGAAAGAATATCTTCAATCCCGCCATTACCGCCCGGGCATTCGTCTACATCAGCTTCGGCTTTCCCATGACGGCAGCTTTTGTCGGAAATGCCGTTTCCCTCGGTTTCTTCCCTGCAGGGTTGGGATCGTGGCTCAGCAAGGCTGACAGTGTCTCTGCTGCAACCCCGCTTGTCACCGGGAGCGAATCGCTTCTTGACCTGTTTTTGGGCTTTACCAGCGGCAGTTTTGGTGAAACCAGCGCAGTGTTGATACTTCTTGGAGGCCTGTACATAGTCTACAAGAAGGCCGCAAACTGGAAAATAGTCGCCTCCTCACTGATTTCGTTCATCCTGCTGCAAACCATCTTCTGGGCAAGCGGACTGCAGATTGCAACCGAGCACGGCTTGGCATCGGTCTCATCCCCCCTCACAGCCCTCTTCTCGGGCAGCTTCCTCTTGGCAGCCTTTTTCATGATCACCGACCCGGTGTCGGCTTCCCAGTCGACCGATACCGGCAAATGGATCTACGGAGCACTCTTCGGCTTTTTGACCGTATTGATACGCACCTTCTCCACTTGGATCGAGGGCGTGACATTTGCCATTCTCATCGCCAATATGTTCGCCCCCCTGCTTGACACCATGCTTAAAAGTGCAAAAGCAAAGAAGAAGCAGAAACGCGCACAGGGAGGTGCTGCATGAGTGTGCAAAAAACATTTTACAAAGATCGCATCTACCCTCTGCTGTTTATGTTCCTGATTACCTTTTTCTGCATTCTGTTGACAGCAGGCATTCATCTGGCAACACAGGACCGGGCCAACGCAAATGAACTTTCCTTTACCAGGAAAGCCGTTCTCGATGCAGCCGGAATCACCTATGTGAACACTACGGCCGGCATTGAGGAAGCTTACCTGAAGCGTGTTGAGGAAGCCGACGGCTATTTCACAACCTCAGGCTCCGACGGCAAACGGTTCATAATCCCGCTTGAAGGACCGGGGCTGTGGGGTACCATCTCCATCATGGTCGGGTTCGAAGAGGACCTGCAAACATTCACCGGAGTCGCCATCGTAAGCCAGAATGAGACACCGGGTTTGGGAGCCCGCATTGAGGAGCCTTGGTTCACAGACCAATTCAGAGGCAAGCGGCCACCTTTTACCTTGGTGGAAGAAGGGACTGCAACAGCCTCCAATGAAGTGGATGCAATAACCGGTGCAACCCGCACCTCGGAATATTTCAGGAACCTTGCAAACCAGGCTGCAGATGCCGCCAAGCGCATCGTAAGAGGAGAGTGACATGGCCAAGAACAAAGTACGGAAAACCTTCCTGGAACCACTGGGGAAAAACAATCCGGTGTTCGTCCAGATATTGGGCATCTGCTCCACCCTCGCCGTAACAAACAAGCTGCAGAACACCATGGTCATGACGCTGGGCGTACTGTTCACCACCGCCCTTTCCAGCTGGACCATTTCACTGATGCGCAACCATATCCCATCACGAATCCGCATGATGGTGGAAACCATGGTCATTGCAACGTTTGTCATCATCGTCGACATCGTGCTCAAGGCTTTTTATCCGGAGATGTGGAAACAGCTTGGACCTTATGTCGGACTGATCATCACAAACTGCATCGTCATGGGCCGTGTTGAAGCCTTTGCGCTGCAGAACAAGCCCATGCTCTCTCTTGTCGACGGCCTTGCATCCGGTCTGGGGTACGCGTACGTGCTGCTTGCCATCGCCTTTGTCAGAGAACTTTTGGGAACAGGAAGCCTCTGGGGCTACAGGATTCTGGGAAGTTGGTGGACGAACTGGTCGATCATGATCATGCCCCCGGGAGGGTTCTTCGTCCTTGCCATCCTGATTTGGATCATTCGCGAAACAATCATGAAGGAGGCCAGCCATGCATGACGCTCTACTTCCTCTGTCCGTATTCTTTGCCTCGATTTTCACCAGCAACATCCTGTTGACCAATTATCTGGGCACCTGTTCGTTCCTCTCGGTCTCAAAGGAGATGAAGACCTCGTTGGGGTTGGGGGTCGCCGTCATATTCGTCATGGCCACCACCACACCGCTGAACTGGCTGGTGTATGAGTACCTGCTGCTTCCTTTTGGGTTGGAATACCTTCGCTTCATAGTGTTCATCATCGTCATCGCCGCCTTCGTGCAGCTCACCGAGATGGCCATCGAGCGATACAGCGAGCCGCTGTACCAATCATTGGGCATTTTCCTGCCCCTGATCACCGTCAACTGTGCAATCCTGGGTGTCAGCTTGTTCATGGTCATTCGAGAGTATTCATTCTTTACATCCTTCGTATTCGGACTTGGAAGCGGCATCGGTTGGTTTGTCGCCATCATCGCAATGGCCGGCATCCGGGTGAAGCTGAAGAACGCCAAGGTTGTGCCCGCCTTGGAGGGCCCCGGCATCACCCTGATAATCGCTGGATTCATGGCCATGGCATTCATGGGCTTCTCCGGCATGATCGCCGTATCATAAGGAGAAGCGTATGGTCATCACCCTTCTGATAAGCATCGCTGTCATCAGTCTCATCTCGGTGTTCCTTGCCCTCTTGATGGTCATCGCCGATGCCACCATCGGCAACTACGGAATCGTCAGGATTTCCATCAATGATGGAACGAAGGAGCTTGAGGTGAAAGGCGGCCAACCGCTGCTCAAGGCATTGAACCAGGAAGGCGTGTTCATTCCTTCGGCCTGCGGCGGACGGGGCTCCTGCGGCTTGTGCAAGGTTCGCGTAGTCCAAGGAGGCGGAGAGTATCTGCCCACCGAGCTGCCCTTCATCAGCGAGGATGAGAAAAAACAGCAGGTCAGACTCTCCTGCCAGTTCAAGGTGAAGGCGGATGTCGCCATCGTCATTCCCGAGGAGCTGTTCTCGGTCAGGGAGTTCATCACAAGGGTCGAACGCATCCGCGACCTCACCCATGACATCAAGGAGGTGACGCTGCGCCTCAAGGACGGTGAGACCATCACGCCGTTGGCCGGCCAATACATCCAGTTTAAAGTTCCTGAGTATGAGAACACCGAAGAGAGCGTGTATCGTGCATATTCGGTTGCATCGCCACCGGATGACAATACGAGGGTGGAACTGGAAATTCGCTTGGTTCCCAATGGGATTTGCACCACCTACGTGCATACAATCCTCAAGGAAGGTGATGAGGTGACCATCAACGGTCCATATGGTGAGTTTTATCTGCGTGAAAGCGACCGGAACATCATCTTCATCGCCGGAGGATCGGGCATGGCTCCTATCAAGTCGATCCTGATGGATATGGCCCAAAAAGGAATCAACCGCAAAGCCATGTACTTCTTTGGTGCCCGATCAAAGCGGGACCTCTTTCTCCTCGATGAGATGCATGCCTTGGAGCAACGTTTGCCGAACTTCACGTTCGTGCCCGCTCTCAGCGAGCCGGCTGCAGAGGACAATTGGGAGGGAGAAACCGGTCTTATCACCGATGTGGTCAGGCGCATGGTCAAGGACGGCCCCAA
>NZ_DJGW01000014.1:2901-24658 GCF_002432845.1 Sphaerochaeta sp. UBA5836 | reverse complement strand
ACAAGGAGCCGATGATGAAGCAGACGCCCGAGTATGATAAGATTCAGCAGCAGATGAAGAAAGGTGTCATCACCTTGGATGGGTTCCTCGGTGATGATACGCGCAACCTTGTCGATATCATTGCCAGCGACAGCATGACGGTCAGCAGATTGAAGACAACCTGCAAGGCAATAGCCGAACGCATGGAGTATTTCAGGGAATTGGGCCTCGGAGGGCTCGGCGAGTTTATCTCTGTAGATAATGCGTTCGATGTGAAGGTTGATTCCGTACGAGGTCTTCTGCCCTCCCCCTTCGGAGGAAAAGGCATGTACGGGAAGATCAATACGACGGTTGTGAACAAGAAGACCGGCAGATCAATCGTCTACACCGACCTGCACATCCACTTCATCGCCGACCATTGCTTTTTTGAAGGCAAAGGGTCTCCATTCAGGCTTGAACCGGAGGACTTGGTGGAGATACTCGAGGTGCCCGAAACAACAGAATAGGCTATGCGAGAAGCGAGATCTGGGGTCCTGAATTGATAGGCAAACGCCAACCAATGATTGAGAGCGTTGCACAAATCTGGTACGATGCAGGACGGAGGATTCAATGAACAATTTGGCAGTCATTTCACTTGGAGGATCCATCATTGCACCGGACAAGGTGGACACCGCCTTTCTCAGGCAGCTCAATGAGGCTCTCAGAACATACTTGATTGAAGACAGGAGCAGGAAAATCATCTTGGTATGCGGAGGAGGATCCCCGGCAAGGGTGTATCAGCAAGCGATGAGGGAAATCCGGGAGGATGTCGACAGCGAAGAGCTCGATTGGCTGGGTATCCGTGCGACCCACATCAACGGCCAGCTGGTCAAAGCGATGCTTAGTGATTTCTGTACCGACAACCTCATCACCGACCCGACCGGACATATTAATTTCCGGGGGCAGGTTTTGGTTGCCGCCGGTTGGAAGCCCGGCTTCTCAACCGACAACGATGCGGTCATCCTGGCGGAGCGCTTTGAAGGCAGGCTCATCATCAACCTCAGCAATATCGCCAAGGTCTATACCGACGACCCGAAGAAGAATCCCGATGCAAAGCCTCTGGATTCGATCAGCTGGGCAGACTATAGAACGATGGTGGGTAATCAATGGACTCCCGGCAAAAGCACTCCTTTCGATCCGATTGCCAGCAAGCGTGCCGAAAAGATGCACATGAAGGTTGTCTGCGCCGACGGAAGGAACATCCGGAACACCATGGACATTCTCTATGGAAGGCCGTTCCTGGGTACGGTTATTGGTGACGAGAACGCTTAAGCGACAAGAAATACGGCAGGGGTGATGCAAAATCCTGCGGGAAAGGATTCTCCTGGGTAAAATCAGGTATCCAGGAGACATTCTCCCCCAACTCCTGCACAAAGCCTTCCTCGATTCCCAAATTCTCAAGTGCCGAGAGCAGAGCATCATACTCTTCTTCACTGATAGGGGGGAATGATGCATTTCCCAGGGGAGGCTCAAACTGCACCATCAAGGAGAGATAGGCACACTCCTTCAACTCCCGGGCAAAGTACTCAAGGACGGTAAAGCTGGCCTGTATGGCTGTTGGAAAGACCAAATGCCGAACCAACAAGCCTTTGAGGTTGCCCTTCTCATCCACATAGGTGGCAGGATGCCTTTGCTTGAGAAATTCCATGACCGGCAGAATATCATCGGCATAACGTCTCAAACCGCAGAAGGTTGCACCAACATCAGGATCCAGGGTTTTCACATCGATCAGATACACATCGACATAGGGATCGATCAGGGCCAAACCCTCAATCGACTCGAACCCTGAACTGTTCCATACGACATCCAGCTCCAAGCCCTTTGAACGGGCAAGGCGCAGTGCCTCGATGATTGAAGGGATGAAATGAGTACCGGTTACCATGTTGAGGTTGGTCGCTCCCATCCCCTGCAGCTCCAGCATGATGACAGCCAGCTCCTCAATGCTCAACTCAATGCCTATGGGCTGCGCTGCAGTGGAAATCTGATGATTCTGGCAGTAGGCACACATGAGGGGGCAACCGCTGAAGAAAATCATGCCGGACCCCTTCTCTCCGGTGATGGGGGGTTCCTCGCCTTTGTGCAGCCCTGCCCAAGCCACCCTCACGTCGGATGTCTGGCTGCATCTTCCCTTCTGTTTTGCAAGTCTATCGACCTTGCACCTAATCGGGCAGAGAGTACAGGGCCGGTACGCGTCCATCACCTGTTTTTCCATCACCATATTCATGAACGCAGTGTACCGAAAAGGCAACGTTCATGCATAGAGTCCCTGCACCGCCATATTTTTTATATACCTCTATATTATTCCGTATTAGGACTGGTTATATCGTATAGTATAGGTAAGTAATGGACAGCTGTATCGAAACGCTTGACCCAACAGCACAAATTCATCACTCTTATGGCATGGCATTACGAGATTTCCTGAAACGCACTCCTCTACAAAACAAAGAGGAAGAACGTTACATCCTCTCCATCGATGGAGGCGGGATGCGCGGGATTGTACCCTCGGTTCTGCTTGCCAAACTTTCGGCCTTGCTAGAGGAGATGGGTGACAACCGACCGCTCTATGCCCATTTTGATTTGATAGCAGGAACTTCCACCGGGGGCTTGCTTGCCCTGGCCCTCAGCGCACCGGTGGAAAGGACCAATTTGATTGCCGACACCAGGTACATCTCCTATATCTACCGGCAGGAAGAACAGACTTTTTTGCAGCGACTGCGCAGGCAGCGGGGAAAGGAGAGCCTTTCTGGAACACTGCCGTTTGGAGTAGATACCAACACCCTCCAAACCCTGTACCTCAAACATGGCAAGCAAATTTTCCCTAAAAACCAAGGACGGATTTTCAGCCAGATTTTCATCGATAAATATGATTGCGAGCCTTTGGAACGGTTTTTAAAGCAGACGTTCAAGGATATCCCGCTCTCGGATGCCGTCGTACCGACCATGGTGATGTGTTATGAAGCTTCCACCGGAAGGCCCTTTGTCATGAGCTCAAGCGATTCGCACGGCTTTCTGTTTTGGGAAGCAGCAAGGGCGACCAGCGCAGCCCCGACTTTTTTCAGGCCCGCATACCTGTACGACCGTCAGGAACTCACCATGCAGACCTTCATCGATGGCGGCGTAGTGGCGAATAATCCATGCCTCTACGCCTATACGGAGGCCAAGCGTCTCTACCCGAATGCCAAAAAGTTTCACATCCTCTCCTTATCCACAGCCAGCAGTGATTTCACCTTTACCGTCAGCGGTGCAGGTACCGGCGTGATAGGCTGGATCGACCCTGCAAAGGGAGCCCCCATCCAGAAAATCTATGCTACAGCACAGATGCAGGTCGTCGACCACATCGCCCGGCAGATACCGGACCTTTCCTATACCAGGATCCATGGAAAGCTTGGTGAAGAGTACAAGCTGGATGCAACCAGCACGCTCGCACTTGCCTCAATGAGCAAGGGAGCCGAAAAAATCTACGAGGAGCATCAAGAGAGCATTCGCGAATATGCCAAGCTTTTAGCAGCAAGAACAAGCTTCGACCAGCTCACACTCGGTCCCAAGGAAGTCGCACCGCCCCAACAGCAGCTGCCTTCCCCGCAAGAGCCACCCGTTGATGACAGTCCAGCACTGTCCTCCTACTACTCGTTTTTGCAGCGCTACCAGATTGAAGAAACCCCGACACGGGAGCGAACCGTATGAGCTCCCACCCCAAGCAGATTGAGCTTGAGGCAGTCCTGCGCAGGTTGTGCGACGATCTTGACCACTATCTCGAGGATACCTACGGAGACCGCTATCCTTTGCATCCGAACAGGCCGGCAAGGGGAAAAGCGGCAAGCGTCGCCTACGACGGGCTCTTCTCCACCGGGACGCAGTTCACCCTGGGCTATGGCAGCGACCACGGCCGCGGCTACTTGGTTTCGGTGGAAATCCGCACGCTTTCGACAGTCAAGCAGGAAGACCGAAAGGCCATCGAGCGATCGGCCATAGCGTATCTGCGCTCGATCATCCCCACCTATTTTCCCGATCGGAAGATCGAGGTGAAACGGGACGGCAACGTCTATAAGCTCGTTGGTGATTTCTCGCTGGGCAATTCCAGCAATTGAGCCAAACCCATCCTCAAACATTCGTCAGCCTGCCTTACAAAACGCTTGAAGTCCTTTGGACGACGGCCAAGCCCGTCATCGCTGACAACCTTGAGAATGCTGCAAGGCAATCCAAGCACCTGGCATGCCCGTGCAACAGCAAAGCCTTCCATATCGCTTGCCTGAAGGCCCAACTCTTCAGAGAGATATGGATTCTGTTCGCGATAGGAGCGAAGCAGAAACCGGTCCGCCGTGCCCAAAACCACTTGCTTGAAACCGGACAGCGCTGGAGCATAAAGATCGATGGTAGAGGCCGCAACCTTGGAATTTTCATCGAAGGTCTGGCCTCGCTGAAGAGCAAAGGCGCGAAGGTCCAAGTCGTACTGTACCACCTTTGTCGCTACAAACCCATCCCCGATTGCCAGTCCTGCATCGATCGCCCCTGCATACCCGAGCAGCACAACCGAAGAGGGAGCATAGGTTTGGACAGCTTGCATGGCGGCCAGGGCGCTTTGCACCTTTCCCACACCGAGGGTAAGCCCAACAACTTCACGGCCTGCGAGCACAAGCGGCTCACCCAGCTTTGTTAGCACTCCTTCCAATTCTCGTTTTGTTGCACCAAGCACCAGGACATCAGCTTTCATATGGCTTTCTATCTTTTTGCCAGTTCGACAAGTACAGGTGAAACAGAAATCCCATGACGCGTCTCATAGCCCGCCTCTATTGTTCTTTCAATCGCCTTAGAGGTGAAAGAGACGGCAAGCTCGACAGCACTTTGGAAGGACTCCTTACCAAGCAGGAATCCCAAGAGCAGGCTGGCGAACAAATCCCCGCACCCAGGGTAGGAAGCATTGAATCTCTGGTAGGGCACCACGTATGAGGCTCCGTCTGCATAACAGGCAACCACGTTTGCCTCCCGGCAGGGAACACTGGTGATGGCAACCTTGGAACCAGTGGCAAGAGCAAGTTCCCTTGCCCACGCCAGCGCGGTCCCTGTCTCGAATTGTTCTTGATACGGACGGCCGAGCAACAGCGCCGCTTCGGTGGTGTTGGGGGTGATGACGTCGGCACAGCAAACCAACTGCTGCATGGCTGTCACCTGCTGGTCGGTAACCGGTCCATACAAACTTCCACCGTCGCCGAGAACCGGGTCGACAAGGGTCAGGGCAGCAGGCTGGTCCTGAATGAACTGCTTGATCAAAGCGACCTGGTCGGCGCTCCCGAGAAAGCCTGAGTAGATTGCATCAAAGCGCAGGCCAAGATTTTTCCACGCATCGAGAATCCCCTCGATGTCAGCACTCGTATCCCTGAAATAATAGGAAGAAAACCCATCGGTCTGGCTGGACAGCAGGGCGGTGGGAAGCGGACACGCTTCAACTCCCATCACCTCTAGAACAGGCAGGACAACGGTCAGCGAGCTCTTTGCATAACAGCTCAAATCGTGGATGGCGGCACAGGTGGGTTGCATGAATCCACACTACCGCACATCTGCAAACTAGGCAATATATGCTATACTCGGCGTAGTGGAGGTATCTATGCTTTTCTATGACAGTATGCATCATATAATCATCGCCGATGACCAGATCAATCCTCTGGCCTTCCCCCTGCCTTCCCAAACAGAGTTGCACCAAGAACTATCGACCATGATTCTTTCTTCCTCGGGCTGGCGGAAAGTATTTGCGAAAAGCGGCGATGAAGAGGATGCAGGCTGTGAAGTAAGCAACCCTTCTGCGATGCTGACTGCACTTGCAGCGCTTGCCCTTGCCCGCAAGCTCGGTGTGCCCTCTGCACAGAAGGAAGCGGTACGTACCGGAAAATATGCAAATTCCGAGATACAAACAACCATTCTTGTCGGCCTCGATGCCAGGCCCACAGGTCGAATCCTTGGTGATATCGTCTGTCGCACCCTCACCGCCTTGGGGTGCAAGGTGCGCTATCTGTTCATCTGTGCAGCCCCCCAGATCATGGCGGACTGCAATCTCCATCCAAACGAAGCCGACGCATTCTTCTATGTCTCGGCAAGCCACAACCCGATCGGGCACAACGGCTTCAAGTTCGGCAAGGATGGAGGAGTATACTCCCTTGCAGAGGCTGATGAGCTCGCCGAAATCTACAAAGACATACTGACACAGGAGAGCGGAGCCCCATCTTACCTGCAGCACCTTACCGAAACCATGGATCCAACGTTGTATCGGAAGGTCTTGGAGCAGGTGGATTATGAACGTACAAGGAGCCTTGAGCGCTATGAGACCTTTGTCCTGACCACGGCGGCCAAAAGTACGGATGCTTCGGACCACGACCGCTTCCGCCAGGGCTTGCTGCAGGCACATCAGAAGGAAGCGCTCTCGGTACTGGGCGAGCTCAACGGCAGTGCACGATCTGCCAGCATCGACAAGCATCTGCTCTCCTCTCTTGGCTTGAAGGTCATGTTGATCAACAATCGGCCGGGGGATGTGGTCCATGCCATCGTCCCCGAAGGCGAAAACCTCGAACTGTGCAGAACCACCCTCGAAGAGCTGTATGCAAAGGATCATTCATACCGTCTCGGCTATGTACCCGACAACGATGGGGACCGAGGCAACCTTGTATATATCTCCGAGCAGAGCGGCAAGGCACACATCCTGGAAGCCCAAAGCGTATTCGCCTTGGTGGTGCTTGCAGAACTCTCGCAGACGAGGTTGCAGAATCCGGAGAAGCTTTTGGCCACCGTAGTGAACGGTCCGACTTCCATGCGCATCGAGCACATTGCCCAAGCCTTCGATGCGGAAGCCTTCCGCTGCGAAGTGGGAGAGGCGAATGTTGTGGAACTTGCCAGGATGAAGCGGGAGCAAGGGTATCTGGTACCGGTGCTTGGGGAAGGCTCGAACGGAGGGAATATCACCCACCCGGCCAAGGTTCGCGATCCATTGAACACCCTGCTCAGCTTGGTCAAACTTTTAAGGAACCGCGATATCGCCAAGCTTTGGTTTCTCGCTCTCGGCAAACAAGTCCCCCGATTCATCACGCTGGACAGCCTGATCGCCAGCCTTCCGGTCTACACCACTACAGGCTCCTTCTCCAAGGAAGGGAAAATGCAGGTAAAGCAAAGCCATCGGATTCTCAAGAATCGGTACGAGGTCTTGTTTCTCAGTGATTGGGAACTACGCAAGAACGAACTATCAGCGATGGGTATCTGCTCCTACACCATCTTTCAGACCGAGGGAACGAACAGCTATGAAGGGATGGGTGAAGCCTTCCGCCACGGTGCATTCAATGGAGGGTACAAGGTGGCCCTCAAGAACAAGGATGGAGTGATCACCGACTATCTGTGGATGCGCGGCAGCAAGACCGAACCGGTGTTTCGAGTGGTTGTCGACTGTCAAGGGGATGATGAGAGCCGGTATGAGTATCTGCTTGCATGGCATCGCAGCCTGATCCAGCGAGCCGACGAAGCCTAGCCTTCAGCCTGCCAGATCTCATTTGCAAGACCCAAAAGTGTCTCCTCCCTGCGGGCGGGTGGTGAAAGTTCACACTCCCAAACCACCAATACGTGGTACCCCATCTGAAGCAGTGATGCAAGCACATATTGGTCACGCTCCCTGTTTCTCAGAAGCTTTTGTTCCCAAAACGGACGGTTTGTCTTGGGAAGTGTGAAATGCTTGCATCCTTGATGGGCGTGCCAAAAACAGCCGTTGATGAAAATCACGGTCTTGTATTTGGGAAGTACAATATCAGGTTTCCCTGGTAGGCGGGTATCGTGGATGCGATAGCGAAACCCTTGGCGGAAAAGGAAGGTGCGCACGGCCAATTCCGCCTTGGTATCCTTTGCCTTGATGCCGGCCATGATCCTGCTTCGTTTCTCGACGGAAAAACAATCGCTCACGACCGGCCTCCCGCTACAGGCTCAAGCCGGCGATGGCAGCCCCGATGGTAGGAGAATCGTCGATGCGCACAAAGCGGTAGTAACGCTTGTGCTCAAGCTGCAGATAGGTGTGCAGGTAGTATTCGGTATACTGTTTCAGATACTCGGTCTTGTAGAAGGTGGTGCCGTCTGCATTGATGCACACCGGCTTTCTGGGATCGGTTCCCGCTCCGCTCTTGAGCACGGTGGCGGCAAGATTTGCAGCAGTGAGTTTGGCAGCACGGGCAATGACTGCGTCGATGATCATCCACAAGGCGATTGCATCGTCCTCGTTGCCATCAGTGCAGGCAACCAAGGCATAGTTCGTATTGAACGGCATTTCAAGGTAATTGCTCATCACCGTCGTACTGACCGTACCCAGTTGCTCGAACCGCTTGGCAAACGTTGCACTGAGCACGCCTTCGGCGATCGCCTTCTGAATGACCAGGGTGCTCAACGGACCGAGGTAGGCTCCGCTGATCATCTTCTCCAGATGATACTGTTCGGGCTGCTTGGTGGAGTCAAAATATTCACGGTCGAGCCTGCCGGGGCAGAAGTCGAAATTCCCCGACTCGATGTTGATGATCTGGCTCTTTCCATCAAACAGTCCGAGCTTGGAGATATTGCTGTTTCGTTCTACATAGGCGGTATTGGTGCCGGTACCAAGGATGAATCCGATGAAGCCGCTGTAGGGGATATCGCCTGCAGCACTCTGGCCGGCAAGCAGGGTGGCGACCGTGTCATTGAGAACCGCCACCTTCTTCCTTGATACATCGTAGCCGCGTCTTTCCAGTTCAGCGAGCATGCCGGCCCCCACCTTCTTTCCGATTACCTCGGGCGCCTTGATCTCCTTGGAGAAGACCAAGGGGATTCCATCATGGTCTTGCGTGATGGCAGCTGCATAGGAGAAGCAAAATCCAATCTTGTCGCTCTTGTCGATCAGCCGCTCCACCTCATCGGCAAGGGTGCTGAAAAACTGCCGGGCGCTCACCTCTTCCTTCACCCCGGGCATCGAAACCTTCTTGAAATCCTCAATAAGAGCCTTGCCCTGTGCATCGAAGGTGACCAGACAAGTCCGTAAATTCGTTCCACCTGCATCCAGGACGATCACAGGCTCGCCCTTGGCTAGCGTGAGCGCCACCTCGGTGTAGGTTGGAATCATTTTCAGGGAGCTGCCGCTCTCCTGCTCAAGACCCTTCTCCATCTCGCTCAGAAATGTTGCAAGCAATGCCTTCATATCGACTGATGCAGGATCTATTCCCCACTTGGTAAGAAATGCTGTGGTCTTCTGGACGCAATCGGACATGATCTCTCCTTTTTGGAGATGAGGGCGGACCTACACACCCTTCTCCTCACCATTGATTTTTAATGCGAGCGGTTTTACCGCAAAGTATCCCTCTTCGTCGGAGTGTAACATAAAAGTACCCTCAACACGAACAGGGGTGCTCACTCTTCTTCCTTGTACCGTCACATCGGTCACCACGGTGATGGCCGGAATTTTCCCGCTGGTCACCACATCGGCCATCAGGCCGGAAAGGTTTGCCCCTTCACCCCACTGGGTGACCATCGCTCCTTTGAGGACTGCATGACCCACTTCCCACTGATGAACTGTCAGATACTGAATCGCTATATCATTGAGCGGCCCTCGTGCAGAGTTGAGCAGGCTTGTAAAGAAGGAAGGGTTCGGTTGGCGGGTTCTCATGAATACCGCAAGATAGGTACCGATATCCGAATTCTGAAAAGTCAAAAGATTGGGAAGCGATTCATTGGCCCTGAAATGCAAGGTGGAACCCGGCAATTCCAAGGGCGGTGAGTTCAAGAAGGCTGCGATGTTGCAGATGGCGGAGTCGGTAATAGCCGCAATGGCCACGGTAACATCATTGGCGGTAGGATTCTTCGCTCCCAACGGCATTGCTAGACTTATCAGAATGAGAATCAGGGCTGCTTTCATGATTGTCCTTTTTTGGTATCATAAGCTACGGATACAAAGAGAACAACCAGAACAGAGAAAAAAGACAGAGCGAGGTGAATGTGGTACAATCAGTGCATGAGTTACCATTCGAACCAAACAACCATCTTCTGGTATGACTTGGAAACCTTCGGCCTGGACAGCAGGTACGACCGAATTGCACAGTTCGCAGGCCAGCGTACCGATCTCGACCTCAATCCTATCGGGGAGCCCATAGTCCTGTACTGCAAACTCAGCGACGACTACCTGCCCGACCCGCTCTCCTGTACCATAACCTCGATCACGCCGCAGGAGGTGAACAAGAAAGGCCTCTGCGAAAGTGATCTGATCGAGCGCATCAATGCCGAGTTTTCCAAACCCAACACCGTCACAGCAGGTTTCAACACCATCCGATTTGACGATGAGTTCATCCGCAATGCCCTCTACCGTAATTTTCTCGACCCCTACAAGCGCGAGTGGGACAACAATTGCAGCCGCTGGGATATCATCGATTTGGTGCGTGCGGCATACGACCTCAGGCCCGAAGGAATCATCTGGCCTCCCCGCAAGGAGGAGACCGGCAATCCAACCTTCCGCCTGGTTGCCTTGACCGAAGCCAATAATATCGAGCAGGTCGGGGCCCATGACGCCCTGGTCGATGTGCGGGCCACCATCGCCATTGCCGCCCTGATCAAGGAGAAGCAGCCCAAGTTGTACAACTATTATTTCGCCTTGCGCAAAAAAACACAGGTAAAAAAGATTGTGCAGACTCCGTTCGGCGATCCGGTGCTCTACACCGCGGCGTTCTTCAGCAAGAATGAGGGTTGTTCACGTCTCATCACTCCCATCACCCACATGAAGAGCAACGCAAACGCCATCATCTGTTTCGATTTGAGCAAGGATACTGCTCCTTTGCTGCAGGCAACCGAAGAGACGCTGTTGAAAACCGAAGGTGTGTTCACCCTCTCGATCAACAAGTGTCCGTTTGTCTCCCCGTTGAACGTCCTGACCGACCAACTGGCCATCAAACTGGGAATCGACAAGAATCTGGCCCTCTATAGGCACCAGCAGATCATCAATCAACCAAAACTGCTCATGACAGCCCGAAATGTCGTCGAAACGTATGAGGGCGTCGACGATGTGGACTTCCAGCTCTATGACCGGTTCTTCGGTGATGCCGACCAGAAACGGTTCAACATCATCCGCCAGGCAGAGCCCAAGGAGAAGCTTTCGTTGCACCTTGACTTTGAGGACAACCGGGTGGCACCCATGCTGTTCAGGCATGTGGGACGCAACTGGAGTGAAGTCCTCAATGATGAGCAGAAACGCAAGTGGAGAAGTTTTTGTGCAAATCGCACCCTCAACCCGCCGGGTAGCATAAAGATGAACTGGAATTTCTTCAAGCGAAAGATTGAAGAAAAATTGGCAAGTACGGAAATCTCAGCCGAGGAGAAACGCGTACTTGCCGATTTGAAGAGGTATGGGGAAGAACTGGAGCAACGGATCTTCGGCTAGAGCAGCTTCATCTGTTTGGCTACCGACACGAAGGCGTCGACGGCTGTCTCAATATCCTCTTGGGTATGGACGGCCGACAGCTGCACCCTGATCCTCGCCCTTCCCTGGGGAACGACCGGATAACAGAATCCAATGACGTAGATACCCCGCCCAAGCAGGGCGTCGGCCATAGCAACCGCCTTGTTCTCATCATATACCATGACCGGTACAATGGCGGTCTCTCCTTTGACCAGGTCAAAACCCGCTGCTTCCATGAGGGTGCGGAAGTGCCTGGCATTGCGCATGGTCAGGTCCTTATAGGAGTTCCCCTGCTCCAGGATATCCAAAACCTTGAGCGTCCCGCCGCAAATGGCAGGAGCGAGCGTGTTGGAGAACAGGTACGGCCGGGCTCGCTGGCGATAGAGGTCGATCAGCAGCTGGTTGCCTGAGATGCAACCACCGCTCGCTCCTCCGCAGGCTTTCCCGAAGGTGGTGGTGATCAGGTCCACCTGGCCTTCCACTGAGCACAGTTCCACACTTCCACGTCCTGTAGGACCCAAGTATCCCGTTGCATGTGAGTCATCAACCATCACCAGGGCATCAAACTCCTTTGCCAGTGCACAAATGTCTGCGAGTTTGGCGACATCCCCGTCCATGGAGAACACCCCGTCGGTTGCAATGAGGCGGCGCCTGCATTGCCGGCTCTGCTCGAGGCACTCTTTCAGGCTTTGCATATCGCTGTGCTTGTACACAAAGCGCTGGGCCTTGCACAACCTGATGCCGTCAATGATCGATGCATGGTTCAGCTCGTCGCTGATGACTGCATCCTCCGCGCCCAACAGCGGTTCGAACAGGGCGCCGTTTGCATCGAAACAGGAGGAGAACAAAATCGTATCGTCGGTTCCCAGAAAGGAGCTGATGCGCCTTTCCAAATCCTTGTGCAATGCTTGGGTGCCGCAGATGAACCTCACCGAGGAGAGTCCATAGCCCCACTTGTCCATGGCGTCCTTGGCAGCTTGGATGACTTCCTTGTTATCAGAGAGGCCGAGGTAATTGTTTGCACAAAAATTCAAAACCTTTCTTCCCTGAACCTCGATGCTGCGGCCTTGGGGGCTTGCTAGCACCCGTTCCTTTTTGAGCAGTCCCTGACGTTCCTGCTCTGCAAAGAACTGCTGTAGTTCCTGTCGCACTGATTCGTTCATACACCCCTCCTTTGGATGGTAGCCAGCATGTCCGCTGTCATGGTCGCCAGGTCGTATCGGGGTTTCCAATCCCACTCAACCCGGGCGGCATAGTCTTCCAGACTGTCAGGCCAAGAGTCGGCGATGGCCTGCTTGACCGGATCGATATCATAGCTGATGGTAAAATCAGGAATATGCGTACGGATGTAGGCAGCCTGTTCTTCGGGACAGAAGCTCATGGCAGCGATGTTGAATGCATTGCGATGGCGCAGCCTGGCGGGATTGGCTTCCATGATCTGGATGGCTGCTTGTACCGCGTCGGGCATGTAAATCATATCGAGGTAGGTGTCTCCGCGAAGGAAACACGTATAGTGGTGGTTCTTGACCGCCTCGTAGTAGATTTCTACTGCATAGTCGGTGGTTCCTCCTCCCGGGGGTGTAAGATTGCTGATGACCCCGGGAAAGCGGATGCCACGGGTGTCGACATCGAATTTGTGGTAGTAGTAGTCACAAAGAAGCTCGCCGGCGACCTTGGTGACTCCATAAATCGATGTCGGCCGCTGGATTGTATCCTGGGGTGTAAACTGCTTGGGGGTGGTCGGGCCGAAAGCCCCGATCGAGGAGGGGGTGAAAACCGCACAACCGTTGGCTTTGGCAACCTCGAGGGTGGCGATCAAGCCTCCTATGTTCAGATTCCAGGCATTCAGGGGATCTTTCTCCGCCCTTGCAGAAAGTACTGCAGCCAAATGGTAGATGGTGTCGATAACATGTTTCTTGACAATCGCATCCACACTCTGTCCATCGCGGGCGTCAACAAGATAGAAAGGCCCGCCTTCCACCAAAGGTTTGTTGACATCATTGCGGATATCGGTCAGTACGACATGGTCATCGCCGTATCGTTTGCGACACTCCAAAGCTATTTCAGAGCCCAATTGGCCCAATGAACCGATGATCAGGATGTTCTTCATAGCGACCTCCGACGAGCGCTTTTCTTGACAAGGCAGACAACCCGGCTTACAATGAACATGTTCATTATAATAAACCTAATTCACTATGTCAAACTTTTTACCCAGCAGGAGCAGTGAGATGGAAAACCCTCCGATGATCGGCAAAAACATCCAACGGATACGCAGCAGCCGCAAACTTACCCTCAATGTGCTCTCTGAGCGTTCAGGTGTCTCCAAGGCCATGCTCAGCCAGATAGAATCCGACAAGGTCAATCCTACCGTAGCTACCGTTTGGAAGATAGCCCGCGGCCTGAATGTTGAGCTCAACGACTTGCTCGATACCGACGACCAGCCCAAGAGGGTGTTCAGTCTCAATCCCGCCGGCGACGATGCCCCCAAAATGGAGACCCGTGACAATGGAGTCTCCATCCGCATCCTCAGTCCCTTGAACATGGTCGAGGAGCTGGAGATGTACCTGCTCACCTTCGAACCTCACAGCAAGCTCGCAAGTGAACCCCACTACCCCGGCACCCAGGAATTCTTGACCGTAGTAAAGGGAGCTGTGAAAGTACAGGTCGGGGAGAATGTCGCCGAGATCAAGAAAGGTGATTTTTTGGTCTATCACTGCGATATCGAACACTCTATAACCAATGAGAGCAACCAGCCGGCAACCGTACACATGGTGGTGCGATTCACAGTCGACAAGCGATAACCCTCTTTTGCTTTGACACACCCCTCTCTCTACGGTATAAGGAAAAGAAGAGGAAGGGCATCACATATGGTCAAGAAAGGCATCATGGTTTCCTACGGGATGGGCAAGTTCATCGCCGAGTTTCTCACCGGGGCGTTTGGATCGATTGTATTCATGTTCTATGAGACCGAAGTGGGCTTGTCAGGTGCGTATGCCGCCCTGGCTACAGTGATTTATTCGGTTTGGAATGCCGTCAACGACCCGATCATCGGTTATATGACGAACAAGACGGCACCGTTGTCCAAAAAATTCGGCAGGCGGTTTGTCTGGATCATGGGCGGCTTGGTGCTTTGCAGCCTCGCTTTCATCATGATTTTTTCAGTGCCCGCATCCTGGGATGCAAAAAAACAGCCTTTGCCCGTCTTTCTGTGGATGGTCATCACCATCTGCCTGTACGACGGCCTGTATTCCCTGTGGGAAGTCAACTATCAGAGCTTGTATCCTGACAAGTTCCGCACCGACAAGGAGAGGACCACCACAGCCGCCATCGGAACGGGCATCGGCGTACTGGGTATTGCCGCCGGGTTCATTATCCCACCGCTCTTTTTCTCCTATGGAGTAAGGGCAAGTTATCAAGTTTGCGCCATCGTCATTGCAGCAATCAGCATAGCGTGCACCTTGGGTTTGAGCTATGGTGTCTCTGAGACCAAGCAGATGATCAACCGGTTTTCCGAGCAACACACCAAAGAGGCTCCTCCCTTTTTCAGCCAAATGCGCAAGGCACTGAAAAACCGCAATCTGCTTGCTTTCGTAATCCTCTTGTTCTGCTACCAAAGCGGGTGCATGCTGATGACCGCCAGCGTCAACTATGTGGTCAAGTATGTACTGGGAGGCAAAAGCACGCAGGCCACCCCGATTTTCGCCGGCATGCTTGTCGGCACCCTGCTCTCCATCCTTTTGTGGACCCGTATCGCCAAGAAGATCAAGAACAATCAGCGCATGCTCATTCTCTCCAGTTTTGCCCTCGCCCTCTTTGCCCTGCCGCTCACTTTTCTTCCCAATGCTGGTTCCTTCATCGTTGGCATGACACTCTGGGGTCTTGGTTTTGGCGGGTTCTGGACCTTCATGAGCCCGGCCATGGCCGATGTCATCGATAGCCTGGTAGTTGAGCAAAAGCGCCGTGATGATGGGGTCGTCTTGGGTATCAGGGCATTTTTCATGCGTTTCAGCTATGCAAGCCAGGCCATCGTATTCTTTGTGGTGCACAAGCTCACCGGCTTTGACGACCAGCTCATAACCGAGTCGGCACGGTGGGGAATACGACTGCATATGGGACTCATTCCCGCCGTGTTTTTCCTGCTGGGAGGATTGCTCTTTCTTAGGATGAACCGGCTCGATGCCGACCAGATCGAAAAGAATCGTCTTGCACTCTCCCAACTGGATATCTAGCAACGCTATGCAAAGAGCCAGCGGTTTTGTATACTTTACTTGTAGGAGAGACGAATGCTGAAGAAACTGCCCGAGTATGAGAAACAACTCGCAGAAATAGACGATAAACTAAGCCGTCCTGAAACCATGCAGGACATGAAACTTTATAAAAGCCTCAACCAGGAGCGATCGCATCTTGCTCCCATCATCGACCAGTTGAGGTTGATGCGCTCATTGAATACCCAGATCAATGAAGCACATCAGCTCATGAAGGATGAGACTGATCAGGAAATGCTGGAGATGACCCGCGAAGAACTTCATGAGCTTGAAAAGGAACTGGTCGTGTGCGAACAGAAAACCAAGGTTCTGCTCATACCCCCCGATCCCTTGGAAGGCAAGGACATCATCATGGAAATCCGTGCCGGAACCGGTGGCGAAGAGGCCGCCCTGTTTGCTGCGGACCTGTACAGAATGTATTCTCATTATGCCGATGCGAAGGGTTGGAAAATGGAGATTCTCTCCTCCAATGAAACCGGTATCGGGGGATACAAGGAGCTGGTCGTTTCCATCAGTGGAAAGGATGTCTATGGTTCGCTGAGGTGGGAAAGCGGGGTGCACCGTGTCCAACGAGTCCCCGAGACTGAAAACGGGGGAAGAATTCATACCAGCGCCGTCACCGTTGCAGTCCTTCCCGAAGCGGAAGAGACCGATATTGAAATCCGCCAAGAGGATTTGAAGATCGACGTCATGCGTGCAGGAGGCCCCGGCGGGCAGTGTGTCAACACAACCGACAGTGCAGTAAGGATGACCCACCTCCCCACCGGATTGGTGGTTATCTGCCAGGATGAGAAGAGCCAGATCAAGAACAGGGCCAAGGCCTTGCGGGTGCTTCGCTCACGCCTCTATGACCTGGAGGAAGAGAAGAAAAACCGGGAACGGGCCGAAGCTAGAAAGAATCAAGTCGGCAGCGGTGACCGCAGCGAACGCATCAGGACGTACAATTTCCCCCAGAACAGACTTACCGATCATCGTATCAACCTTACACTGTACAAGCTTGAGCTCATCATGGCAGGTCAGCTTGACGAGGTGATCGAAGCGCTGAAAATCGCCGCCGGTGAGGCTGCCTTGAAGGAAGGTTGATACAGTGCAGACCATCCAAGCGTGGAAAGTTGAAACCGCCGCTTTGCTCAAGACGGCGGGGCTGGGTTCCACGTGCGACCTTGATGCACGACTTCTGCTCCAGAAGGCAACGGGTTTGGACCAAGCCAAACAGATTCTTCTCTACGATCGAAAGCTTTCCGATTCCCAATTGGAAGAACTTGCCTCGATTCGTGACGAGCGTCTCCAGCACAAGCCGATGGCCTACATCCTCGAAAGCAAGGAGTTCTTCGGGCGTGACTTTTTCGTCGATGAGCGGGTGCTCATACCCCGCCCCGACACAGAAACCCTCATAGAGGCAGTCATCGGGTACTCCAGGAAAAGGTATCGCGCACCTTCAATCATCGATGTATGCACCGGCAGTGGATGCATCGGCATAACCTTGGCACTTGAACTGGACGCCGAGATAACGCTCTGCGACATCAGCGAAGGGGCCTTGGCCGTCGCAAGGGAGAATGCAAAGCGCCTGCTCACCAAGCCAGTGACAATCCTGCAAGGGAATCTGCTCTCCCCTACCGATGCAAACTATGATATCATCGTCAGCAACCCACCCTATCTCACAACCTCGTGGTGCGACGAAGTTTCCCAAGAGGTGCGGTGGGAGCCAAGGCTTGCTCTTGAAGGCTTTCATGAGGACGGGCTTGCTCTCATCAGGACGCTGGTCGATGAGAGTGTGAACCACCTTGCGGCCGGTGGAGCCTTGTTCTTGGAGTGTGATTATCGGCAGGCGGAGGATGTCGCGGCACTCCTTGCTTCACGTCGATTCAGCGATGTAAGAATTGAGCGCGACTTGTCAGGGCGCGATCGAGTCGTATGGGGGGTCCTTGCATGTACGAACAGCTGATCGAACGATTCATCCAAAAAGCCTTCAAGTATTCCAAGACCGACCAGGAGAAATTCCTGGCTGCCGCCACGTTTGCGGCGGGCAAACATGAGAACCAGAAAAGAGCCAGCGGGGAGCCCTACATCATCCACCCCTTGGCTGTAGGGGAGATCCTGATTCAGTTGAAGATGGATGCCGATACCATCTGTGCAGGACTTCTCCACGACACCCTTGAGGATACCGCCACCACCTATGAGGAACTGAAAGAGCTTTTCGGCCAGAGTGTAGCCGATATGGTCGAGGGTGAGACCAAGATAGCCAACCTCAAGACGATGAATAAGAGCTTGGCCGAGGCTGAGACCATCCGCAAGATGTTCTTCGCCATGAGCAAGGACATCAGGGTCATCATCATCAAGCTTGCCGACAAGCTTCACAACATGCGTACGTTGCAGCATCTCAACCCGGAGAGAGCTCGGGAGATCGCCGGCGACACGCTGGATATTTTCGCCCCGCTTGCCGACCGGCTCGGCATCTCCTGGCTCAAGGACGAGCTTGAGGACCTCAGCTTGAAGATTCTCAAGCCCGATACTTTCAACTACATACAAGAGTACCTGCTCTCCAAAAAGAGCGAACAGAAAGCATACCTGAGCAGGATTGAGAAATCCATATACCGAGCCTGCGGTGATGCAAACCTCAGTGACATCATCGTCACAAGCCGTGCAAAGCACACCTACTCGATCTACATGAAGATGAAGAAGCGCAAGAAGGAAATCGATGAGATATTCGATATCCTCGGCGTTCGAATCCTCTGCAACACTGTCACCGAATGCTACACGATCCTCGGGGTTGTGCACCGCCTGTGGCCCCCGATTGAAGGGCGATTCAAGGACTACATCGCCATGCCCAAGGCGAACAACTACCAAAGCCTCCATACAACCGTCATGGCGTTGGACGGCAAGCTGCTGGAAATCCAGATCAGGACCAAGGAGATGCATTTCACCGCCGAGTACGGTGTCGCCGCCCACTGGTCCTATAAGGCCGAGACAGGCAGCGACAGCGGTTCGTGGTCCAAGATGGACAACGAGCAGTTCTCCAAGATCATCAGCAAGCTGAAGACCTGGTCGAATGAAATCGAGACCAGTGAATCGTATATGGATGACATCAAGGGAGAACTGCTGAAAGACACCATCTATGTGTTCACCCCGCAAGGCCACATTGTCGAGCTTCCGGCCAACGCAACGGCGTTGGACTTCGCCTATCAGATTCATACCGAAGTCGGCAATCACACCACCGGGGCGAAAGCCGATGGGTCGATCATCCCGCTCAACGCTCCCCTTAAGAACACCCAAGTCATTGAAATTTTGACCAGTCCAAACGCGAGACCCCACCTGCAGTGGCTGCGCTACGCCCAAACAAACAGCGCGCGCAAAAAAATCAAGGCGTGGCTGAACAAGTATGATGAAAACATCCTCATCGACAAGGACATCATCGCCAAGCGCAAGGTAGTGGAACCGCCTGGAAAGCTCGAGCCGCAGCCGCCCGTCACGGTCATGGATGACGAAACCATTGTACGCCAGGTCGTCGATGCGAAACGGATGAAGTTCCGTGTCGGTGATGAGAAGAATATGATGATTCACATCGCACAGTGCTGCTCGCCTGTCCGAGGCGATGACATTGTGGGATACATCAGCAGGGGACGGGGCATCATTGTACACAAGCGCGATTGTCCGAACCTCAAGAACATGAGCGAAATCGTCGACCGTTCGATCGAGGTGGAGTGGGAGACGGAGTTTCCCAAGCTCACCAAACGCTTCAGCGTAACCAGCAAGCGCACCTACGACTTGTTCGGAGAAATCGAAGGTACGCTGCGCAAGTTCAAGGGCCACCTCATTGAAGGACGCCTGTTCGATGACGAGGAAGGCAAATTGATGGGCACCTTCACCATGGAAGTCGAGCGTGAGGAAGACTTCAAGAAAATCATCAAGAACCTCAAGACCATTCCCTCGATCAACACCATTGCGGAGATCAAGTAACCCTACTCCTCCAGCACCCGAAGGATCTCCGGCAGGAGCTGCTTCTTTCGTGACAGCACCCCGGAAAGCAGGAATTTTCCTTCGCTCTCCTTCTTGTAGGCAAGCTTGCGCTCAGCAATCGGCATGCTCGTCATCAAGAGGACGCTGTTCTCCCGAACGACGTCGGTTATCAGGAACATCGCCCAATCGAGGTTGTGCTCAACCTTCAGCTTGTCCAGCTCGGCAAGATAGGAAGCCTTGTAGTCATCCACATCACTGAGGGTGGTGACCTCGCACTGACCGATTCCGAAGGTTACGCCCAGTTCCCTGTATTTCTTGAAATCGGACTCCAACATCTTGCGGGGATTCTCCTTGGCAAGGGAAGCACCGCTTGCAAACATGGTTTGTCCGAAGCTCACCATGTCGGCAACTTGTGCGAGGGCCAGCAAGTCCTGGACTGCAGTGTAATCCTCGAACGTGGTGGTCGGGCTCTTGAGCATGATGGTATCGCTGATAATGCCGCTGAGCAGGACTTTTGCCACCTCGGTCGTGATGGGGACGCCGTTTCGGTTGAAGAGCTTGTATATGATGGTACAAGTCGAACCGAGTGGTTCACAATAGATGAAAATAGGGTTGCGTGTCTTTGCCGCGCCGAGGCGGTGATGATCGATGATTTCCACCACCTCCGCCTCCTCCAGTCCCTCCACGCCCTGCTCGGTCTCATTGTGGTCCACCATGATCAGCTTGGTTTTCGGCTTGCGCAAAAAACAACGGCGTGTGACAAACCCTGTGTAGGTCTTTCCATCAAAAACAGGAAGGCCGCGGAATTCACTCTCGGCCAGGATGTCCCTGGCTTCTTCGAACAGGGTGTCGGCCTGAAGGCTTGGGGGATCTTGGACCATTAGCTGGACCACCGGGACGCTCAAGCGCAGAAGCCGCAAGGTTTCGGCAGTATCCAATGCACTTACGAATACCGTACCACGGTAGGAGTCCCAATCGACATTGCTGGTGACTTCATGTTCGATACCAGTAAGAACAATAGCCGGAATTTGCAGTTCGATAGCTTTTTTAATATGGTCTTCCCTATCACCAACCACCAAAATCGGAGCTTGGCCTTGAAGGGCCTCCATATGCCTGCAGAACACCACATAGCGCATCGCTCCGACCATGATGGGTGCCGAGAAGCTCTTGCTCTCTCCTTTCCTTAAAAAAGAACCCTTCAGCACCTTGGGGAAATTATCAACCACGAAGTGGTACAGCGGCCGCTTGCCGCTGTTCTCCTTGAGGATGAAACTGCTTACCTCGTCGACGCTGAGCAGGCCGCGATACTTCTCACCCTCCATTACGGGAACGACGGAAGAGCGGCTGGAAGTCCCATAAAAGGAGACAAGGGTATAGACCGGGTCGTCGACCTGCACCACCGAGTCGGCTTTCCTGGTGACGCTGCTCACCTTCGTGCGAACATCCTTGATGAAGGGAGGAGGAGCGACACCGAGTCTTTCAAACTGTGCCTTGGTGGCATCATTGAGACTTCCGCAACGAACAGGGATATAGGTGTTGCCAGGATCGACCTTATTTTTCAGATAGGCATAACTGTAGGCAGCGCAGATGCTGTCCATATCGGGATTCCGGTGCCCGATCACATAAATCTCAGCCACGTCACACTCCTCTCGATGCCACATCTTACCCTAGTTGTGCAAGACTTACAACGGAAAACACGCTAGCCAGAAGCTCCCGAATGGAGTACCATCAGGTATGGAGGATGACGAACATGCCAAGTGTAGTACTAGCAAATGATCATGGGGCTGTTGAACTTGCAACCATTTTTGATGATTACCTGAAGAAAATCGGGTACGAGGTCAATTACCTGGGTGTCAAGACCAACGACTCAGTCGATTATCCGGATATGGCAAAAGCTGCCTGCGAAGAGTACAAAAAGGGAGGTTATGACTTCGGCATACTCTTGTGCGGAACCGGGATAGGCATCTCCATCAGCGCCAACAAGGTCGAAGGAATCCGATGCGCCCTGCCGCAGAACAGCTATGCTGCAGCCATGGCCAAAAAGCACAACAATGCAAACTTCATCGCGTTCGGCGGGAGAATCAACTAC
>NZ_DJGW01000014.1:0-2827 GCF_002432845.1 Sphaerochaeta sp. UBA5836 | reverse complement strand
TAGGACCCCACCACGTAGAAATCGAACTTCAAGAGGTCGAAAAGAACCCCTACTTGCTTTGTATGCAGGTTGTAGGCAAGCGTGACGGTGAGAGCCCTCTCGCGCTTGCCGATTACCGGGCTTCCAACGGTAAGCGGAGTCAATGAAACCAGAAGGTGGGACAGCGTTGTTCTCCCATCGAGGGTATACGGCGATAGCATCACTCCAAGGCCAACCAACGAATTGATGCCCATCCCGGCAGTTTGTCCACCGGTGGAACGCTGGCCCAACAACGCCCTCTGGATGAGAAATGAAACGGAAGTTGTGTCGAGGAAGGTGGGAACCAACTGGGTGTTGGCTTGTATGTCCAGCTCCCAGACATCGGTCAATCCAATCGAGGCTCCCCAAGCCAGTTTCAACCGGCTCGGATCAAGGTCCTTCTCACCCAGATGGGCATTGGTGCCGAGGGTGATCCCTACATCAAAAAAGCCTGCAAACGCAGGAAAAGCCAGCACAAGCACTATGATCAACAGCAATACTCTCTTTTGCATACGAACCTACTTCAAGAAATATGTGAATCGGATGATATTGAAACCCCAGCTATCCATCTCACCCTTTACGATGTCATAGAGGAAGAAGGGGCTGAGCACCTCGTACCAGAAGTCCTTCTGGATCAACTTGAACGGACTGACTTCCAGAGCCAGCAATGCAGTATCCCTTCTCGGGTCGAATGCGTAGGAGACTCCTATCATCGGCGAATAGGCAATGATATTGTGGGCCAGAAAATTAAATGGATGGCGGGTCGTCCGGAAGAGGTCCAGACCCAAGCCAATTTGGAGGTATGGAACCCTATACGCCCCATCTTCAAGGGTTCCCAATGCAGTCCTGCCGATAACCGACGGATTTGCAAATGCCAGGTTGAAAGGCTTGTAGACCAGCGAAAACTCGGCACCGCTGGAGGTCAGCTCGGAATCGGCTTCCACACTCTGTCCATAATAGCCCAGAGCGTATCCTACACTGCGTGCAGAGAGAGAACCGATGAGAAGCAATCCAATTACCAGGAATACAAGAAGACGTTTCACGCTCAACCTCCAATAAACCCGAAGACGAAGCGTGGATAGCTCGAAAACTTTTGCCATTTCTCTGCCATCTCCTCGGTGATGGGCATGGTATTCTCATACAGTGAGTCAAAGTGAGCTTCAACCTGTTTGGCCAACTCGGGGCTGTCGATGACCAGTGCCGTTTCATACGCCAGATTGAAGGAGCGGTAGTTGATATTCGTAGATCCTATCACCACATATCGGTCATCGACGATCATCAGCTTCTCATGCAGAAGCCTCTGACTCGCATCGCTCTCTTTTTCTATTCTCAGATTGATGCCCATGGTCAACAGGTCTTGTGCCATAAACTCGATTCCTTTCCGGTTACCCACCCGTTTATCGAAAGGAACAATCATTGTAACATCCACTCCCCTCTCCTGGGCCCTCCGAAAAGCCTCCATCATATGCTTGTCCATGAACGGCAGGAAGGGCAGCACCTTTATCTCATGCTCGGCTTCGTTGAGCAGTGAGCCGAAAAGCAGGCTCAGCTTATCCGACTTCGGATGTTGGTCCACATAGAAGGCATCGTAGGTTTTCAGACCATCGGCTGCCTGCCAGTCAACGGGAAAGTCCTCACGATTGATGGTTTCCCAACTTTGCTCGTTCCACCAGGGAACAAAGTGATCGAGCATGGTTGCAGCAAGTGAGGGTGAGTAAAATTCATACATGCTGTCACGTTGCAGGTCCTCTTCGGAGGCTCCGATGGAGATATAATTCAGATTCATTCCGCCGACCGCCAAATGCTTGCCGTCAATGATCAGGAACTTTCGATGGTCCCGGTACAGTAGGTTGATTCCGCTTACCAGGCGTGCAGCCGACATGGGACTGTACTCCAAGAGGTGCACCCCGCTGTCGCGGAGGAACTTAAGGGGTATCAGGTGGAAGCGGGTCTCGGTCATGTCAAACGGGCCGGTACCGTCCACTACAAAGTAGACCCGTACCCCGCTTTCTGCTTTACGAACCAAGGCGGCATACAGGCCTTCCAGCTCCTCGGAACTGGATGCAAGGAACGCCGAGGTTATCAGATAGTCCTCGGCCCCCTCGATCAACTCAATGAGGCGGTCGCGCCATTCAAGTCCGTCATAATAGACGGTGGGATAGGTGACCTGGACCTTGGGGATGTTGAAGGAGAGCAGTTTCTCCTCCAGCGGCAACGTATCATCAAGCACCTTGGGACTCAACATATGACTGGTGGATGAACAACCTAGGGTGAAGAATAGAAACAGTACAAGAAGGAATAAAAGACACAGTCGTTTCATCATGACCTCATGCTCGGGAAAATAAAGGGATGAGGGAGCAGTTCGGAAAAGGTGTATATGCTATGAGCGCCTTCCCTTCCCTCGGCACAGTGTACATCGACAAGATGGATTTCGGTTTCCGGCTTTGAGAATTCTGCAAGCACCTGCAGACACTGGGCGCAGGGAGGGGCAGGAGGAGCATCCTGACTCACCACCACCAACAACTTGATGCCGACGACCCCCTCATTGGCTACGGCATTGAGGATGGCATTGCGTTCGGCACAGATGGTCGCACCATAACTGGAGTTCTCAACATTGCAGCCGCTGTAGACACGGTTTGTCTTGGCACTGACAACCGCAGCTCCCACCTTATAGTGGGAATACGGGGCGTAGGCATTCTTGCGGGCCTTGGCTGCTTGCTCGATGCAGAACTCCAACAACGCTTTCTCTCCCATCATTGCCTGTCCGGCTTCCAAAATCTTGTTTGCACCATATACAGTGCGTTCGTCA
>NZ_DJGW01000082.1:17870-18632 GCF_002432845.1 Sphaerochaeta sp. UBA5836 | reverse complement strand
TCAAAATCATTGAAAGCAAACACATTGTCCAGCTTCAAGCGCATGACAATCATAGTTGACTCCTTGTTTAGTTCGTAAATTACGAACTAATATAACCATACTATAGCAGTCCACAGACAAGAAGGCAACTACAATACATTCGCCCTGTACTGAAGAACTTTGTAAAAGTGAGACATAGAGGGAATGGTTTGGAATTTTACAGTCCAGTCAATATCGTCCCCAAATACTCCATATCCTCTCTGCTGTAGCGCTGATCGATCTGTACACTCACCACATGGTCGTAGATGTAGGAGGCGTGGGGATACTGTTCCTTGTTGGTAAGCATGGGGGGAAGGGGCCAGTAGACGGTGCTCGTTATACCCTTTTGTTCGAGCTGCTGTCGAGCTTTCGCTCTGTTCTCACTGTAGAATGAGAAGTGACTCGGACAGGTATTTTCATCAAGGCTTTGGAAGATCGGTTGGCATTGAGAGGATGGATGAAGAGAATCAAGCACTGTTTGGTAATTGGCCCTGCGTTTTTCAATCATCTGTGTCGGGTCGAGGTTGTTCAGAATGGTAATGGACTTTTCATCGCTTTCAAAGGCGTCGAACATGCGCCTGAGGCGCATCTCCGTCTCCCAAAACACCGAGGATGCCAATTCGTTGTATGAGTCCTTTCCGGTCTTGATGGCAAGCTTGCGGTATTCCATCGCCTTGTAGCGGCCTTTGAGGTGTTCTTCGTCGGCTCTCAGCGGTTGTATTGAGAATGAACCTTGTTTCTTGA
>NZ_DJGW01000082.1:16969-17776 GCF_002432845.1 Sphaerochaeta sp. UBA5836 | reverse complement strand
TTGTCATAGCGGCTGAAGCCGTAGTATCCGCAAAGGTTCAGCACCGAGACGTCCTGCAGGTCTTCGGCCTTGAAGCATGGTTTGAGTTCTTCTGTGTCGACATCGTAGAAACGCAGGGCGTACCCCGCCTTCACGTAGCTGGCGAGCACCGTCTCACAGGTGTAGGCGGGAACGTATGCCAGCTTTCGCCCCATGGTGGTCGGACAATCCAATAAACAGGCATACAGTGCGCATCGGCCGGAGAGAAAGTACTGGACATCAGACCCCCTATCCAAAAAGAAAGAGGATGGTTTCCCCCCAATTTCCTGCAGGGTGAACATGCATCCGATGCGTATTGCCATATCAGAAGCTCCTGATGGTCTCTTCGTCGATTCTCAGCAGAATTTCCTTGGCAAGGCGGACTGCCTGCTCGACATCGAAGAGGGAGCTGATCCCGTAATGGGTGTGGGCATACCGGACAGGGATTCCGATGACAATGGCAGGAATACCCTCATTGGCCAAGTGAATCGGGGCGCCATTGGTCGCTCCTGCACTGCGGACAGCCTCCTGGACCGGGATGTCAAGCTGGCGGGCAAGGTCGAGCGCATAGCGCTGGAAGCGCGGGTTGGTGATCATGCGTGAATCGATATGGCGCAGCATCGGGCCCTTTTTCAGGCAGGTTTGGGCCTGATAGGCAGGTACTACGGTATCATCGGCGGGACATCCTTCAAAGACGATGGCAAGGTCTGCCTTGATCGTGTTGGCACTGACAATCGAGCCGCGCGTTCCCACCTCTTCCTGGCTGGAGAAGTCTCCAACAAGGTTGAC
>NZ_DJGW01000082.1:0-16917 GCF_002432845.1 Sphaerochaeta sp. UBA5836 | reverse complement strand
CCGATTCGGCAGTCGAACGCCTTGCCGATGAACAGGCCGTGTTTCTCATCGTAGGTGCAACTGACATCGGGGACTACCGGGGCGGCTATGCCGATCCGGTAGTCGTTGATGACCTCTTCACTGCTGCCGGCCCCTACATCGAGTACTAGGTTTGTAATCTCAAGAGGAGCCTTTTTCTCTGCCTCACTCATGAAGTGCGGCGGCTTGCTTGCCACTACTGCAGGGATGTAGAGCCCATCCTTGTTGCGGATGCGTACCAGGTGGGCGGGGACATTTGTCACGATCCAACCACCGATGGTGATGAACTCAATCATCCCGTCGGGCCTGATCGCCTTGACCATGAAACCGACCTCATCGGTATGGGCATTCAGCTGAACGATGGGCCTTCCGCTTTTGTTTTCATGTCGGTAGAGGTAGAGGTTGCGCATCCGGTCTTCCTCGAAGGTTCCCAGGCCATTGCCTTCTTCTCGGATGACGGTAAGCACTTCATCTTCGAATCCGCTGATGCCGTTGGCATCGCTGATGCGCTGTATGCTTTGAATGAGGTCTTGCGTATTCATGGACTTTGTCCTTTAGGATGGAAAGAATTCTACATTAAAACCAGACAGAAGCATCACAAGAGACCTGATGATGTGCAGTAATGAACGTATGTCCGCCTGCAATAGCTTCTGCCTGGAACCTATAACCTGTTATTTGGAAACCTTGACGGTCTCCAACCTGTGATATCCGATCGGGTCGAGGACGAAGCCTTCGACTTTCTTGTTTGCACCGGCGGTGATTGCGGTGTAAATGATCGGAGCGTTGTTTGCGACTTCCTTCAATTTGATGGCCAGATCCTTGTAGGCTGCATCACGAACCTTGGGGTCGGCGCTGGTGCGGCCCAGCATGACCAGACGGTCAACCTCGGGATCTGCAATGAAGGAACGGTTGCCGGGAGCTCCCTGTTGCGAGCTGTGCTGCAAGGAGTAATAGGTGTAGTCGGCATCCTTGGTGGAAGTGACCCAACCGAAATACCCCATGTCATGCTCACCTGCGGTGGTGCGGCTGATGAAGGTACCGAACTCCATTACCTCAACCTTCACGGTGATGCCGATTTCCCTGAGCATTTCCTGAATGGCCTGACACATCTCAACACGACTCTGGTTGTTGTTCACCCACAGCGTTGTACTAAAGCCGTTGGGATAGCCGGCCTGGGCGAGCAGCTGCTTTGCCTTGGCGGGGTTGTACTCCCATACACCGGTGGAGTAGTAGCCGTACACAGCAGGGGCGATAATCTCATCGGCTGGAGCACCGGTGCCGCTGTTGACGGTGTCAACCAGCAACTGGCGATCGATGGCCATGTTGATCGCCTGACGGACCAGCTGGTTGTTGAACGGGGGCTTGCGCATGTTGAAGGAGATGTAGAAACAAGTCAACGACGGAGCTTCCAACAAAATGAGGTTCTTGTTCTCCCTGACCCGCTTCATATCGGAAACCAGAACGTCATAGACGATATCCAGCTCACCGGTCTCCAGTGCGATGGTTCTCTGTGAAGCTTCAGGAATGACCTTGATGATCAAATTTTTTGTCTGGGGGGCGCCCTTGTAGTACTGGTCGAACGCCTCTAGCTTGGTATTGTCGTTCTGGGTCCAGGAAACGAACTTGTAGGGGCCGGATCCGACAGGCTTGGTCTTCAGGATGTCCTGGTTTGCAGAGACATAGTCCTTGGGAACAATGGCGGCGAAGGGAACCGCAAGGTTGCGCAGCGTCGGGCCGTACGGGGCCTTGGTGGTGACAAGGACGGTGTACTGGTCCTCGATCTTGACTTCCTTGATGAAGTCGACGATGTAGGAAACCGATCCGCTTGCAATTGCACGGTCGAGGGAGAATTTTACGTCATCGGCATCCAAGGCTTCACCATTATGGAACGTCAGGCCCTTGCGGATAAAGAACCGATACGAAGTAGGGGAGACTACCTCCCACTTCTCAGCAATCTGGGGGACAACCTCGCCGGTTACCGGGTCGGTGTCCACGAGTGTGTCAAAGATGTGGTTGGTGACTGCGACAGCGGGTGTCTCCTTGCCGATGTGGGGATCGAATGAGGTGACATCCGCACCTTGTCCAACAGTAATCGTATCCTTGTAGCCTGTTGCGGCTGTTTTGGACGATTCTGCGGACCCGCCCGCGAAGAGGGCTGCGCTGCAGAGCAAAACGAGTAGCACGGTCAGCATCTTTTTCATGGTCTTTTCTCCTATTTCTTTCATTGACCCTTTGGCAGGGGCAATGAGTTACACCAAGGTACAGGCAACGAAGTGGCCAGGCTGTACTTCCTTCAGCGGAATATCGGCCTTCCTGCAAGCATCAGAGACATACGGACAGCGTTTGGCAAACCGGCAACCTGGAACGGGATCGACAGGACTGGTCAACTCTCCCTGGAGCAGCACACGGTTGACCGCATAATCGGGGTCGGGAACAGGAATGGCGGACAGCAGGGCTTGGGTGTAGGGATGCAGAGGTTTCTCAAAGAGCAGCGATGAAGGAGCGTGCTCCACAATCTGCCCCAGGTACATGACGACTATGGTATTGGAGAGGTGCTTGACCACCGAGAGGTCGTGGGTGATGAAGAGGTAGGTCAAGCCGAATTCATCCTGGAGATCCTGCATGAGATTCAAAATCTGAGCCTGGATGGAGACGTCCAGGGCTGAAACCGGTTCATCGCAGACTATGAACTTTGGATCGAGGGCGAGGGTGCGGGCAATGCCGATGCGCTGCCTTCTTCCCCCATCGAGTTCATGCGGATAGCTGTTGACCAACCGGGGAGACAAGCCGACGAAATCCATCAACTCCAAGACACGTTTTCTCAGTTGCGCTCCTTGTTTGCGCGTATAGATCTTTTGGATGAGCAGGCTTTCGCCAATGGTCTCGCTGATGGTCATCCGTGGATTGAGCGAAGCAAAAGGGTCCTGGAAAATGATCTGCATATCGCGTCTGATGGCCTTCACCTCTTGTTTTCCCATGGAGGTTATCTCCCGTCCTTCGAAAAACACCTTGCCGTCGGTCGGTTCATGCAGGCGCAATATTGTTCTGCCAAGCGTTGTCTTGCCGCAGCCCGACTCCCCGACGACACCCAGCGTCTCGCCCTTGTTCAGGGTGAAGGAGACATCGTCCACAGCATGCAGCGTTCCCTGATTGGTGTGAAAGTATTTCTTGAGGTGTTCCACCTTGAGCAAGGGCTCAGCCATTGTGTACCTCCTCCCTTGCAAGAATGCAGCGCACCTGGTGGGTTGTACTGACTTGATAGGATGGCGGGACGTCCTGTTTGCATACTTCACTCGCGTACTGGCAGCGGGGTGCAAACTTACATCCCGGCGGCAGGTCGGTCGGGTCGGGCATCATGCCCTTGATGGGGCTGAGCCGTTTCACTTCCTTGTTCAGGGAAGGGATGGACCCAAGCAGCCCTTTGGTGTAGGGGTGGGTGGGCCGTTTGAATATATCGCTCAGCGTACCCAGCTCAATAATCTGGCCTGCATACATGATTGCAACACGGTCGCAGTTCTGTGCCACCACCCCAAGGTCATGGGTGATGAGCAGCATGGCGGTGTTGAGCCGATTCTTCAAGGCGGTGATCATATCGAGCACCTGGGCCTGGATGGTTACATCCAAGGCTGTGGTAGGCTCGTCGGCAATAAGCAGAATGGGATTGCATGCCAGCGCAATGGCGATGATGACCCGCTGCTTCATTCCCCCAGAGAACTGATGGGGATACTCATGGCTGCGCGATGCGGGAATGCCAACCATCTCCAGCATGGAGAGCGCCTGCTTTTCCATCTCCTCCTTGCCCAGAGCCTTGTTGTGGGCTTCCACCACTTCCATGATCTGGTCCCCGACGCTCATAACAGGATTGAGACTGGTCATGGGATCCTGAAAGATCATGGAAATGCTGTTGCCGCGGATGGAGCGCATCTGTGCTTCGCTCAATGTGAGCATGTCCTTGCCTTCGAAGAAAATCCTTCCGGATTTGATGATACCCGGAGGGGACGGGACCAGGCGCAGGATGCTCCGGGCAAGGGTTGTCTTTCCTGCCCCGGTTTCTCCCACCAGACCCAGCGTCTCCCCTTTTTTCATGGAAAGGGAGATGTCGTTCAGTGCATGAACCACCGCATCATCGGTTTCATAGTGGACGGTAAGGTTTTCTATGCGTATCAGTTCGTCGACAGTACTCATGCTCCCTCCTAATTCTTCAAGCGGGGATCGAGTGCATCCCTCAGTCCATCACCCATCACATTGAGCGCGAGGATGGTGATCATGATTCCCAAACCGGGAATGACGGTGATGTGCCAACCCTCCCGGATGTACGACCTTGCGGAGGAGAGCATCGATCCCCACTCGGGTGTCGGCGGCTGGATGCCCAATCCAAGGAAGGAGAGGCCGGCAATGGACAGGATTGCACCGGCGACTCCCAAGGTGGCCTGGACAATGAGCGGAGCCATTGAGTTGGGAAGGATATATTTGAAGATGATGCGCAAATCACTGGCGCCTATGGCACGGGCTGCCTCGATGAACTCCTGATCCTTGATGGTAAGCACCGAAGCGCGCACCGTTCGGGCGAAGGTCGGTACATAACTGATGGCGATTGCGATCAGGACGTTGGTCAGGCTGGTGCCCAAGGCGGCAACAATCGCCGTAGCCAGCAACATGGAAGGAATGGCGAGCAGTACATCCATGAAACGCATGATGATGTTGTCGGTAACCTTGCCGTAGTATCCGGCAATCGAACCGAGAATGACACCGACAGTCGTTGAAAGTGCGATTGCAATGGTTCCCATGAACAGTGAGTACCGCACCGCCCAGATCATCCGCATGAATATGTCACGGCCGAACTCATCAAGACCGAAGATATGGTCCTTGCTCGGACCTTGCAGCCTGAGACGGAGGTTTTGCTTGATCACCTTGTTGTTGTAGATGGCATTGTCCGTCACCAAGTCGATGACTATGGTGGAGAGGGCGATCAGAACCAAGGCGAGCAGGACAATCATGCCGGAAAGGGCAAGCTTGTTTTTCTTGAAACGTCTCCAGGTCTCCGCCGAGAGTGTGCGTTGTTTTTTGGCATCCGCTGTCTTCATGCGGAGACCTCCTTTTTGGCAGCTGCTTTCTTGCCCTTGTATTGGCTTTTGATGCGCGGGTCGAGGAATGCATAGAGGATGTCGACCAAAAGATTGACGAAACTGAACATGACCGCCATGAAAATTACGGCTCCCAGCACCATGGGAATATCCTTGCTCGTGATGGAATCGACCATCAACCGCCCCAGTCCGGGCCAGGAGAAGATTGTTTCGGTGAGCATTGCACCACCAAGAAGGTGGCCGAACTGCAGACCGACTGCAGTGACGATGGGAATCAGGGCGTTCTTGAGCATGTGCTTGTTTGTCACCTGTTTCTCGGTGATTCCTTTTGCTCGTGCGGTGGAGATATAGTCCTGACGGATGACTTCCAGCATGGAAGAGCGGGTCATGCGCACTACGGTTGCCGCAACACCGGTACCCAAGGTGAGGGCGGGCAGAACCAAGGATCGGAGCAAGCCGAAAAAGCCGCTACCCATGCCTTGTGAAGGCAGCCAACCGAGCTTGAGGGCGAACAGGAGGGAGAGCAACAGGCCCAACCAAAAGTTCGGCATGGAAACACCTATCAGGGAGAGGACCATCGAGGAGTTGTCCATGAACGTGTACTGCTTCTTTGCAGACAGGATCCCGACGGGAATGCCGATCAGGAGAGCCACGAGGATGCCTGCGATTGCCAGGATGGCGGTATTGGGAAACTTGTCCCATACCTGCTCGGCCACCGAGAGCTGATTGCGGTAACTGAGCCCCAAATCCCCGCGGAAGAGGTTTCCCATGTAGCTTGCATACCGTACCAGCAAGGGTTTATCCAAACCCAGCTCGATGCGTTTCTGGGCCAGTGATTCGGCGCTTGCCTGGTCGCCAAGAATAATGGCGGCTGGATCGCCGGGCGTCAGGGACATGATGAAGAATACTATGAAGGTGACTCCGAGGAGCACCGGTATCATCATGAGCAAACGTCGTACTATGTATTTCCCCATACCTCTTCCTCTCTCACGTGCAGGTTCGACTTACGTATACTGGGCGAATTTGCCACCAAGCATGGCAATGGTCAGGATCATGTGAAAAACATCTCTATAGTTGCTGCTGGTGTATTGCACGGTCCTGCCGTCGAGGCGCTTGATGCCCGGCACTATAGCCACCGCATCGGCGATGACCGTCGTCGCCAGGTCCACTTCCAACACCACCTCGCCTTCCAGCCGCTTCACCTCGAAGCTTTTCTGCTTGAGGAAGGCATGCACCTCTTTCTCAAAGGCTTTCTGCACCCGTTCTGGGCTGTACATCTTGGCAGCATAGCGTCCCATCCCTTCCTTGGTCCGAACATAGGGGACCTTGAGAAAATCCCTCATCTGAGATTCAAGGATGTCATCACCGCTGATGAGGGCTATGGGAACATTGAACAGGCCGGCATAGTAGGCATTGATCTCCACTTCCCCTACCTCCTTGCCGTTGAGGCGCACCCGATAGATGCACGAGGAGCTGTAGGAGTGATCCATGCCGCCGTTGAGAGAGCCTATGCTTGCATGGTAGCCGAGCAGGAACACTGCATCGAAGCTTTCATCCAGGCCTTCCATCATATAGTTGTGGCGCGGATAACCTTTCACATGGGTGATCCGCTCATCCCCGAAGGAACCATACAGAAGATTCTCGCCCCGGCTGTGTGAATCGCAGATGCATATTTCCTCGATATCGGCATGCTCCAACAGCGTTGAGATCACATAGGTCAGTTCCTGTTTCAACAGGTTTGCACACCATGCCTCCTTGGTGGTCATCTCATTCCAGGAGGAGATGCCCTCGATTCCTTCCATATCGGTTGAAATGAATATCTTCACAGCAATCCTTCCTTTTGGGTTTTCAAGAATGAGTAGCCCTCTTGCTCTGTATGGTATATTTCCTTCATATGGGAGATGAGCGTACCTTTGCTTGAGAGCAGAAGCATGTTGATGAATACTTGGATTACGGCAACCATGCCTACGTACGAGTTGGTCAACAGCAGTGAGTTGTTGGCACATCGGACCACTGCTTTAGCATTGGGATAAATTGGGCAGTTCGCCGAGTCGGTGAAGAGGAAGACCTGTGCACCCTGCTTCTGCGCTACACTTGCCACATGGATTGCCTCAGGGGAGTAGGGCGGCATGGTCAGGATGAACAGGCTGTCGTTCTCTTTGATGGTATGCAGCTTCGGGCTGTAGTCACTGATGGAGCCGGTAATGCCGTGTACATCCTTGATATGGAGGCAGGTCAGGGCATACTCGAAAATCTGCATGATGTTCTTGCTGACCCCGAAACCGCTGATGAAAATACGGTTGGCGGCAAAAACGCCTTCGACCATCTGAAGCAGCGATTGCACATTGATGTCCTTCAGGGTTTTGCTCAAATTGTTGATTTCATTCTCTGCAAGCCTCTGCAACTGCTTCTTGACCGGAAGCAAGTCAAGTTCATTGAGGGTTACTTCCGTACCCGGATGAAGTTTTGTTTTCACCTCTTCCTGAACCGCTTCCCTGAACTGCTTGTACCCTTTGAAGCCAAGAGCCTGTGTGTACCGCACCAAGGAGGCGTTACTGACTCCGATGGTCTTGCTCAGGTCGTGGACCGAGGAGAAGCCGATTGCATCGTAGTTGTCCAAAAGCCATCGTCCGATCTCCTGAAAGGACGGAGACATGCTGCCAAGGTTTTCCCGAATCCTCTCTCTGATCATAAGCCCCTCCCCGTCGGATAAGCTGGTATGTAATAAAAATTGCAAACCACTACCTAGATATTAACAAATATTACAGAACTATGCATCAATTATTTTAACTTTTTATCAACTTTGACGTAACCTATTACTGGGTAACTGTATAATTATTTGAAGAATCAAAAATATCTCAGAAAAACTGCATATTTTGACAAAGCTTATTCATTTTGCTTTTTCTGTCTACCTTGAGTATCATAGAGAAAGGAGGAACGTGAATGGATGATTTGAAAGCAGCCTATGAGGCACTCGAAGCTGATGCAACCCAAGAGCAGATCAATCTCACCGCCGAGGCTTTGGTGCGCAGGCAGTATATGCCGACCCTGCTTCTTTCTGTACATGACTTCTTCAAGTTTACAAAAGAGGACATGCTCAAGGAGTATGCGCGGGTGCAAATGCTTGAGGATGATAGTGAGGAATTGAAAGCTGTTGTCGCGCTTTCCAGCCCTCAGGAGGTAAAGGAAAAGCACCTGCTGACCTTGCTCAATCAATATAAGCTACTGTGCGGATTGAGAACGGGGGACGGGGATGCATGGGCTCTGGTCAACGAGCTGTACGAAGACGATTGATGGCGAATATGCAGTGCAGTGTATGTGACGACGGCAAATCACCCTGTTTGCTCAATGTCCCCATTTTTCAGCATCTCAATCCGGCTGAGATCAATCGGGTGCAGAAACTCATCCTCCAGCGGGAGCTCGAGGCCAATGAGGTGTTGTTCCGCGAGGGTGATGCATCGGAAAACCTCTACATTGTGCGTTCAGGGTCTGTAAAGCTGGTGCGATACTCGGTCGACGGCAGGGAACTGCTGCTGGACACCCTCTTTCCCGGCGATTTCTATGGTTCGGACGGCCTGTTTGCCCCCGGGACCGTGCAGGAGAGCGCAATTGCAGAGCAGGACAGCGGGATTTGCATGATTCAGGGAGAAGCGCTCAAGCAACTGATGCTGGCCGACCCATCCATCTCGCTGAAGGTCATGACGTACTTGAACACCAAGCTGGACCAATATCGACAACAGCTGGAGATGCTTTCCACCAAGGATGTGAGCAAACGCTTGTGCATGTACCTGCACCAGCGCTCGCAACGCAGTGCGAGCCTGGACCTCATGCTCTCGCAGGAGGACATCGGCAATGCCATCCACCTGACCAAGGAGACCGTGAATCGCAAGCTTGCAATCCTGCAGGAGCAGGATGTGATACGCATTGTCGGGAAGAAGAAGATCACTATTGTCGATCCAGCGATGTTGAAAGAGCTGGCTTTTTGAATTTTCCTCCTGATTATTGATTCAAATCATAGTTGCCCGACTGCAGACGGTGTATATTTCCCTATGAAAAGGAGTGGAAGCATGAAACGGGCTATCAAGAACAATGTCTCCTGGGTTGGAAGGATTGATTGGGAACTCAAGACCTTCCATGGCGACGACTACTCGATCAATCATGGTTCGAGTCAGAACGCCTATCTGATCGAGGAGGAGAAAACCGTCCTCATCGATACAATCTGGAAGCCGTACGAGAAAGAGTTCCGGGACAATCTGGAGAAGGAAATCAGGCTCGAGGACATCGACTTCATTGTCGTCAACCACGGGGAGGTCGACCACAGCGGAGCACTACCGTACCTGATGGAAAAAATCCCCGACACCCCGATCTATTGCACAGCAAATGCGGTAAAGTCCCTGGTCGGCCAGTATCACCATCCAAAGTGGAATTTCAAGGTCGTCAAGACCGGCGATTCTGTTGATGTCGGCAATGGCAAGCAGCTGGTCTTCGTGGAGATGCGCATGCTTCATTGGCCTGACAGCATGGCAACGTACCTTACCGGTGACAACATTCTGTTCTCCAACGATGCATTCGGCCAACACTACGGGATTGAAGAGCTCTTTAATGACAAGGCCGACCAGTGTCTGCTTGCAGAGGAGGCGATCAAGTATTATGCGAACATCCTCACTCCGTTCTCATCACTGGTGAAGCGCAAGATTGAAGAGATTGTGAAGCTGAATCTTCCCATCGACATCATCGCCCCCAGTCATGGAGCCATTTGGCGTGACAATCCCCTGCAGATAGTTGAGAAGTATGCTGCTTGGGCGGATGCCTATCAGGAGGACCAGATCACCATCGTCTACGACACGATGTGGGATGGGACGAAACAGCTCTCCCATGCCCTGGCAACATCCATCCAGGCCCTAAGTCCCGAAACCAGGGTCAAGGTTTTCAATATCAGCCAGACTGACAAGAACGACATCATGACCCAGGTATTCAAATCAAAGGCGATCGCAGTAGGTTCTCCGACTACAGGCAAATCGATCCTCTCCTCGGTCGGCGGCTGGCTCCATTTCCTTACCGAACTGCAGTTCAAGAACAAGAAGGCAGGAGTGTACGGCTGTTACGGCTGGAGCGGTGAGGGAAATGCAGTGCTGCGTGAGGAGCTGAAGAAAGCAGGATTTGCCGTGGTGGATGCCGAGGTCAAGGTAAACTGGAATCCGACCGAGAAAGATTTGGAGGGAATGCAGGAGCTCGCCAAGGCATTGTTGGCTTAGCGACAGTACCCGAGATCAAGAAAGCGGTAGAGATACCGCGCAGCAAGTGAACGATAGGGCTTCCAAAGGGAGGCCCTTCTTTCCATGTCCTCATTACCATAGAGAAAGCGGTAGGCTTGCAGAAATGCTCCGTCTTCGATCGGCAGGACATCCATTCGGTCCAGTACGAAAATAAGGTACATTTTTGCCGTCCACGGCCCGATGCCTTTGTATTGGCATAGGCTTGCCAGACACTGACGGTCGTCAAGGTCTGCCAGATTCTTCAGTACCGATGGGTCTTGGTCGACCAGCGTTGCAAGGGCTCGTATGGTTTGGGCCTTTCTGCGTGCGATGCCGAATCCACGCAGGACCTCCTCATCAATGCTCGCTATGATGATAGGGTCTATTCTGCCTCCGACTGCAGCGACAAGGCGGGCATGGATGGTGTCGGCTGCCTTTGCACTGAGCATCTGGCCGATGATGACTTGTACCAAGAAGGCAAAGCCGTCCTGTTCGACTTCATAGTCCAACACCCCGACTTTTTCAATTACTCGGTCGAGTATTGGATCTGCCTGCCTGATTTGATCGATGGCGTACTGCTGCATAAGCCGAGTATAGCGCATTCGTTCCAGGAAACAACCCTGGTGGGAAGTGCCTACGGCACGTTTCTCTCTTTTTGCTTTGATTGCTCTTTCCTTGATGCTTGTGATACCATGGGGTATGGACAGCATACAGCTTCAAGCCTTGCACTATGAAACCTTGCTCAAGGCCGCCAATGGAGCCGAGGCAAAGGCTGCACATGCCTTCGAGAAGGCGGTGGAATACTCGATCATCAACGAGAGCCTGGTGCTGCACACCCAAACCTACGCAGAGCTGCTGGGTGTCGAGGCCTCGGCCATCAGCAATGCGTACTACGATATTCGGCCGGTTTTTGAGGCAATGGACAGCTCGGTTCACATTCTGGGCTGGGACAGTCCCCATTGGCCCAAGCAGGTTGATTCTTTTGCATTTCGGCCGAGGTTTCTCTATGTACAAGGCAATGAGAGCCTGCTCAGCCAGAGCTCGGTTTCGGTGATCGGCACCCGCTCCCCCTCCCTGGAAGGAAAGCAGCTGGCTCTGGCCACTGCGAAATCACTGATAAAAGCCGGGTATGCGGTAGCCAGCGGTCTGGCCTTGGGAATTGACGGTGTGGCGCATAAGGCCGCCTTGGCGGCAGGGGGGCCGACCATTGCGGTCATCGGTACCCCGATCAATGCCTTCTATCCTCCCGAGCATCGCGATTTGCAGTTGGAGATTGCAAAAGTCGGGGCGGTGGTAAGTCGCTTTTCACCGGCAACGGTGACACAGAAGTGGCATTTCCTGCTTCGCAATCGCCTGATGAGTGCTCTCAGCGATGCTTCGGTGGTGGTCGAGGACCGCGACGGGGGTGGGGCTGTACGGCAGGCTGCTTTTGCCTTGGAGCAGAAGAAGTACCTTTTCATCTACCAAAGCAGCGTGGACAACCACAGCATCCTGTGGCCTCGGCAATTCGCCAACCAGAGCAGGGTCTTCGTAATCAAGAAAAGCCAGGACCTGCCCAGGTTGCTCAACCAAGCCAAGAAGACGCGCGAAGGGGTCGGCAAACCCAAACAAAAGGCGGTCCAACTCAACCTCTTCTGAGCAGTGTCTCCTTGACAGACGATTGCCGACGAGACTACTATCTGCATATTATGAAAAAACAACTGACCGCCAACGAATTACGGCAAAAATTCATTGACTTTTTTGTGTCTAAAGACCATGTGCAGATCAGTGGGGCTTCCCTGATTCCCGAGAACGATCCTACGGTGCTTTTCACCACTGCAGGCATGCATCCACTGGTACCTTATATCCTGGGCAGCGATCATCCCAGCGGCAAAAGGCTCACCAACTATCAGAAGTGCATCCGCACCGGAGACATCGAGGCGGTCGGTGATCCTCACCATCTCACCTTCTTTGAGATGCTCGGCAACTGGTCCTTGGGCGATTACTTCAAGAAAGAGGCCATCGCCTACAGCTTTGAGTTCCTCACCAAGTGGCTGGACCTCGATGTTTCCCAGCTCTCGGTTACCGTTTTCGCCGGTGATGAGCTGGTAAGCCGCGACGAGGAGGCCGCCCGGACTTGGGAGAGTTTCGGTATTCCGCGCGAACGCATCTACTTCCTTCCCCGTGAGGACAACTGGTGGGGGCCTGCCGGGGAGACCGGCCCTTGCGGTCCTGACAGTGAGATGTTCATCGACACCGGCCGTCCTTCCTGTGGTCCTGACTGTCGCCCGGGATGTTCGTGCGGCAAGTACTTCGAAATCTGGAACGACGTCTTCATGGGGTACAAGAAGAACAGCGATGGAACCTATGTGGAGATGAGCCGCAAATGTGTCGATACCGGGATGGGCATCGAACGCACGATCGCCATTTTGCAGGGCAAGAAGTCGGTCTATGAAACGGAAGTCTTCACCCCGATCATCGAAGGCATTGAGCGCCTTTCCCAAAAGCGCTACGGTGATGACGAGGAGAACGATGTTTCCATCCGCATTCTTGCCGACCATGTCCGTACCAGTGTGTTCATCCTCGGCGACCAGCGCGGCATGGCCCCGTCGAATGTGGGGCAGGGCTATATCTTAAGGCGTTTGATCAGGCGGGCGGTTCGCCACGGCAATAAGCTGGGAATCGAAGGGGCTTTCCTCGGAGAGCTCGCATTGATTGTACTTGCCTTGTATGGCAAGCCGTATCCGGAGCTGGTAGAGAACCGCGAGTTCGTACTCAAGGAACTGGCGCTGGAAGAGGCCAAGTTCTCCGAGACCCTGGCAAAGGGCGAGCGCGAATTTGAGAAAATGCTTCCCAACCTGCTCAAGGGAACCAGCCGGCAAATCAGCGGCCGTACCGCCTTCAAGCTGTACGATACCTATGGGTATCCGATTGAATTGACCAAGGAGCTTGCTGCAGAGCACGGTTTTACCGTGGACGAGGCGGGGTTCAAGGAAGCCTTCGAGAAGCACCAGGAGATCAGCCGAAGCGGCTCGGAACAGCAGTTCAAGGGCGGCCTTGCCGACCACAGTGATAAAACCACTGCCTTGCATACCGCCACCCATATGCTGCATCAGGCGCTGCGCACCGTCTTGGGCGAACATGTCGGACAGAAGGGCTCGAACATCACCGCTGAGCGGCTTCGTTTTGACTTCACCCATCACTCTCCGATGACGACCGAGGAGATCCAGAAGGTTGAGGACATGGTCAATGAGGCCATTGCACGCAACCTTGAGGTCACCTGCCAAACCATGACGCTCGAAGAGGCCAAGGAGCAGGGAGCCATCGCATTCTTTGACAGCAAGTACGGCGAGCAGGTGAAAGTCTATTCAATCGGCGACTACTCCAAGGAAGTGTGCGGCGGTCCTCATGTGCAGAACACCAGTCAGATGGGCCGTTTCAAGATTCTCAAGGAGCAGTCCTCCTCCGCCGGCGTGCGAAGGATCAAGGCTGTGCTGGAAAAATAACAGAGGCGCACCAAATACATTGCAAAGGCTGTCCCGGGGAATTGCTCGGAACAGCCTGTTTTCGTTTGGATGGGGCTTGGATGCCGATGACAAAAAAGCAATCAAACTTTGCTTTGACCGGCTTTATTCATCATCCTCATCAACCATGCTTTCATAATCCAAATCAAGGCCTTTGTTGATCGGGACGGCAAGCTGTCCGCATGCTCCGTTGATCTGCCTGCCTCGTGACCGACGGCGGGTGTAGTTGACGTGCAGGCGGTCGAGCAGCAGCGTGAAATGATCGATCTCTTCTTCTGTCGGAGTCTGGTAAGGCAACTCCTCGGCAGGGTTCCAAGGGATGAGATTGACGATCACATCCAAGTCTCTTACATAGCTTGCTAGTTTCTTTGCACTGATTTCATCGGTGTTCGTATTGCCCAGCATGCAGTATTCGATGGTGAAACGCTTGCCGCCAAGCCTTTGATAGTGCAGCAATGCCTTCTTCAGGGCCATGATGTCCCAGGTCTTATTGACCGGCATGATCCGGTCGCGAAGCCGGTTGTCGGCGCTGACCAGCGAAACCGCAAGCTTGACCGGCAGTTTCTGTTCGGCAAGCTTGAGAATGCCGGGCACTACACCGCAGGTCGAGACGGTGATGCGCCTGAGGCTGATATTGAAGGTGGTGGGATTGTGGAAGTAACGAATCGAGCGGGTAACCGGTACTATATTGGCAAGCGGCTCGCCCATTCCCATATATACGATATGGGTGATGGGTTGCTTGCTTGCCGAGAGCAGGTGGATATACTGCTCGATGATCTCCTCGGCGCTGAGGTTGCGAAGCAGCCCCATGGTGCCGGTCCTGCAGAAGGTGCAGCCTTGGGCGCATCCGACTTGACTGGAAAGACAGGCTGTATGCCTGCCCTTCTTGTCGATGAGCAAAACGCATTCAACCACCTTGCCGTCATGGAGGCGGATACCCATCTTGGTGGCTCCGCTCTCATCGGTCTCGGCCGTGTGAATGGTCGAGGAGCAGGCGCTGCTCATCAGTGAGGAAAGCCTCTCGCGTTCCGCTTTCGGCAGGTCGGTCATGGCCTCAAAGGTATATACTCCCTTGACAAGCCAATTGAAGATTTGCTTGGCATAGAAGCTCCTCGGAAGTGATAGTATCTCAGCGATCGTCTGTGCCTCAAGCCCGTAGAGGGAGAGGGGTAGGTTGGTATTTTGTTGCATGCTGGACAGTATAACTATTTAAACATTGAAAGAATAGCAATTGCCACCCCGGTTATTCCCTCGCCTCCCAAGAGCCCGCTGGCGACCAGGCCTGTCTGCTCCCCAAGTTTCTCCTTGCCATATTTCTTGGATAGCGCCTGCTTCGTGAAAACAGACAGCAGCGCCCCCAGTCCCATGATCGAAGAGATGTAGATCGGCAGGTAGACTCCGAGTCCGAGGGTGGCGCTCGGGAGCTTTGTGAAGTACAGGACCAACCCGACTCCAAGGCCGATGAGGAAGGCGGGAATATGCTGAAGGCCGCCAACCATCGCCGCGACTGCAGCAGCCTGGGGAGCCGGGAGCTCGGCGGTGCCGAAACCTCCGAAGGCAGACTTCATGATCAAGAGCACGAAGACGGAGAGAATGGCTCCGATGACCCCTCCGATGCCCTCTCCAAGAATTTGCTGCCTCGGGTCTGTCTTGAGCAGGTACCCGCTCTTCAGGTCATTCATGACGTCCCCGGTAAGGCCGCAGGCAACTGCCACGATGGCTGCGATGCTGAATGATGCAAGCAAGGAGGGGTTGGAAATGAGCTGGATGGCCAAGAGGACGAGGATTGCGAAGATCTCCATCGGGTTGATGCCGGTCTGGCCGGTAAGCATGCCCGACAGATAGGTTGCCAGGTAGATGCCCGCCATCAGGACCAGAGCCTCGATGAGGCCGAGTTCGGTTCCCAAGGCAAGCAGGATTACGGCGAAGAAGAGAATAAGGACGATGATCAAGCGGCTGGAGGATGGAAGTCCTTTTTGTTTCTCCTCAAGCTTCTTGTGTGCACCCAGTTTGCCGGCAACCGCCTTGAAGAAGACCCCCAGACCCGTTCCGATCATCAGCCCGATGCCGAGATTGGATCTGAATACATCGGCTTCGGCCATGGAGGCGAAGAGACCTTGCTGTATGCCGAGCGGGGTGAGTAGATAATACCCGAAGATTGCCCCTCCGAACCAAAACAAGGCAAACAGGGGACCGATGATCGCCCCGATTCCCATAGCCATCGGTGAGACCCAGATGGAGAAGGAAGGGATGATTGAGCTCCCCCCGTAGAGGGTGAGCAGGGCGGGGATTTTGCCGAAGCCGTCACGCAGGATCGTGAATATGACCGACCCTCCCATGGAGGCAAAGAGGGTTTTGGCACCCTTTCCGCCTTGTGTGCCCGCCTGCAGGGTGTTGTAGCTTGCGATGCCCATTGGATAGGGCAAGGCTTCCTCTACGATGAGTTTCTTGCGGAAAAGGGAGGAGAACAGGGTTCCCAGTATGGCTCCCACCACGGTAAGTATCAGGAGGCTGGGAATGGAGAAATTGGCAGTTGGATCAAGCATCCACAGGCCTGGAAGGGTGAAAGCAAGGCCCCCGGCGACCATGGCGCCACTGCTCATGATGGTGTGGGTGACGTTGATCTCCTGCAACGTTGAGCCTTTTGCCTTGCGCAGGGCGGCCATGCTGACAACAGTGACAAAAATGGTAGGCCATGGGAGGGCTCCCATACGCAAGGCCACATACATGGAACTTGCGGTGATGACCAAAAGACCGGCGATGCCGATTATGGCTCCACGTACTGTCAGGTGTCTATTCATATTTTACACTTCCTCCGTAAGTGTATGGTAACGAGGATTGGTGAAAAACGCTAGAGGTTGATTATTTGTTGTTGATTCATCGCTTTGAAAATTTGACAGTGAAGCGTAACTATCCAAGAAGTGCAGCATATGGTATATTCAAAGAAACATTACAAAGTAGGAGAGAGTCCTACAAAGGGAGAATGTGTATGAAGAAAGTATTACTTGCTTTGATTCTGGTCGCCCTTGTTCTGGTTCCTGCAACCGCTGCCACTGA